>NZWR01000005.1 GCA_002698305.1 Candidatus Campbelliibacteriota bacterium
ATGAATTCCAAGCATGTCTTGATTCTGAAAAATTCCTGGCGGAAGTTCAGTCAGATATGAAATCAGGAGCTGACGCTGGAGTAACAGGTACACCAGGAAACATCATCCGAAACAATAAAACAGGAGAAGTACGATTTCTTCCAGGAGCATATCCAATCGAAGCGGTTCAGGCAGCTATTGATGAATTAAAATAGCAATGAATCCAACAGATAAATTAAAAAAAATATTCGCCATGCTTACAATGACAAGTGGTTTATTCCATTTAATTATTGTATCGATGATGCACAGAGAAAACTTTGTCGAGTTATGGTTTTTTAGTGTATTTGGTCTTATTCAACTTTATTTAGGATTTCTATCATATTCTAAAAATAGAAATGCTAATTATTTTACAGGAGCAATTATTATTAATGTAATATTTATTACCTTATGGTTACTCACACGTATATTTAACGCTCCATTTGCTACGTATTCAGAGGCAATAACGTCGTTTGATACACTTATTGCACTTGTGCAAATAGTAGCGATTTATATCGCAATTCGTGTCTTTCAAAAGCACCAGGTAGGTATTAAATCAATTGCTATTATTCTTGCTCTTGCCACAGGTCTTGGTGTTACTAATTTTGCGGTTGCAAAAGCTTCCGAGAAAGTGTTCAAAAGTATTCCGATATCAAAACATCCACATAAACATTCGATTATGGATATGTTTAAGGCACCTATGACATCAAATAATAGTTCTACTATCAATGTTATGGGTATTGATATGACTAAAGAGCAAGCACAAGAACACTGCAAAATGAGTGGTATGGAACAAATGGAAGTATGTGGTCAGTTTAAAGATGAAAATGGAGTAATTGATTCCATGGAAGAAATTTATGTTCCAGAAGGACATGATAATAGCGATGGTCACCATGGCTAATTATAAAATTAACTAACAAAATTATGAAAAAAATTATTTTAATTATCGCAGGAATTCTTGTGATTGGAGGTAGCGTATATACATATATGCAAACTCAAAATCAAGATGCTCAACCTGCTGAAAAAACTATCAACTTGATGGGAATAGAAATGACAGAACAACAAGCAAAAGATCATTGTAAGGTAATGCCAAATATGGCTGGGTGTGAAGAATACCTTAATTAATACTATGAAAAAAATACTATTAATAGCTGGTCTTTTTGTAGTCGCTGGGGTTGTATTCATCGCAAGTCAAAATAAATCAGAGTCACCAGTAACATACGCTTTTTCAGAGCAACAAATAAACAAACTAGCGACAGCGAAAACATCAGAGGTCGTAGAGTTAAAAGATGGCGATACCTACGTCATTGATGCAACGATTGTAAAACAAGAGGTTGGAAATCAAACTATTAAACGTCTAGCGTATAATGGTCAGATTCCAGGACCGATTTTGAAAGCAGAGCGTGGATCAAAAGTAACCATTATTCATAATAATATGACTGATGAAGCTACGGCATTGCACTCACATGGATTGCGAGGAGAATCTCGATATGATGGTGCGGCACCATTAACACAAGATCCAATTAAAGTTGGAGATTCATTCACTTATGAATTAGAATTTCCAGATGTAGGGGTCTATTGGTATCATCCACACGTCCGAGAAGACTATGCACAAGAAATGGGTCTATACGGGAACTATATTGTTGAGGAAGATGGATATTGGAATGGTGATGCTCAAGATCGATATCTTATTCTCGATGACTTCGATACTGATGGAGTCTTTACTCCTGACGAAGAGACTCACACATTAATGGGAAGATTTGGAGATAAACTTTTGATTAATGACCAAGAAAACTATCAAGTAAATATAGAAGCAGGACAGATTGGACGAATCTTTATTACGAATGTTGCCAACACACGAACCTTTGATATTGAGTTCGTTGGTACTGATATGAAACTTGTTGGTGGAGACAATGGGCGAGTTCAAAATGAATCATTAATTGATAATATTGTTATTGGAACATCAGAACGTTCAATTATTGAAGTTCTCTACGATACACCTGGAATCTATGCGATTAATCACCGAGGTGAAAAGATGGGAGAAGTTGTTGTAACTGAATCAACAAAGGAATCTCAATTATCATCGTTTAACAATATGAGAAACAGTGACGGTGATTATCAAACTGTTATCGACAATCTCGACTCATTCCTTGCTCAGGAGCCAGATAAGAAACTACGTATAGATATCGAGATGAAAGGAATGATGGCAGATATGATGGCTATGGGAGTTGAAGAGATAGAAAGAGATGGCGAGACAGTTTACAAAATGATGGGTCTTGAGTTAAATCTTGAGCAAGCTCTTGAGCATTGTGGTCTTATGGAAATGGTAGGTTGCGAAGAACTTATTGAAGAAAATGGTGAAGGAGAACCAGAAGAAGATGATGGTATTGAGTGGGAAGATGACATGGCAATGATGAATGCGATGTCTAATACTGAAAATATCTCATGGAAACTGATTGATGAAGCTACGAATGAAAAACCAACAATGGATGACTGGAATTTCAATCAAGGAGATTTTGTAAAAGTACGAATCTACAATGACCCAAGTTCAATGCACCCCATGCAACATCCAGTCCACTTTCATGGACAACGATTTGTTGTATTAACTCGTGATGGTGAGGTGAATGATAATTTCCAATGGAAAGATTCAGTATTGGTACCAACAGGACAGACTGTTGATATTCTTATTGAAATGACTAATGATGGAGATTGGATGGCACATTGCCATATTGCAGAACATAACGCTGCAGGAATGATGTTTAACTTTAAGGTTAATAACTAGCCGACAAAAAAACACTCAATAGGGTGTTTTTTGTTTTACAACTATCTATATAATTAAGAGTTTTTTTACAACCCTTCTCGTGCTAGCTGTCAATGGTGAGCCTTCAGCAGGTGCGACCAGGTAGATTCCTTGCCCCACAATGCTTTTTGAAGTAATTTTAGTTTAACATAAATAACCCTTCTCGTGCGATGTTGTTTTTTCAAAAAGTTACAAAAGTGACACAGAAAAGGGATAAAAAGTTACACGTGTGTGTAACTTTTTATATCATAAATTTACAGTAAGTTACCTGCATCGTCTCGATCAGGTTCATGTATTCCATCTTGAATAATTTTCCGTGCATTATTGAAACTTTTTTTGTTTGTCGGTGGCGACGCTTTCAAGAGCTCAGAATACCTACTATGTAGATTTTCTACAGCAACAACAAAAGCATCATCATTCAGTTTTTCAGATAATGAGTCTTTTAAAAAACGAGCATCATGCTTTAATGCTGTAAAACTTTTTGCAGCTGATAGATGTTCTTGATGTGATTTATTTGGATTAAGAATAGAAGCTACTGCAGCTATAGATGAGGCTAGTACTGTAATTGGAAGTAAATAGTTTATTGCTATTCCTGTAGCAGCAAGGGTACCTGAGATTGCAGCACCAACAGCAGGAACAACCTCAAATAAGATAGCCTTATTTTTTGATGCTGACGCCATATGATGATGAGCTTCCGCTGTATAGGTGCAATTCTGTTGTATTATTGAGCATTCATTTATAAATTTTTCTTTCATAATTTAAGATATGGTTAGTGGAAAATGATCTCCGCACAATTTTCGCCATGCTTTAATCTGCTCTCCTTTTGATAAATTTGAGTTTAACTGAATGTAATTAACTATTGTTTCGAAAGTGTTTAATATAGATTCTTTATCTTTCTGAGATATAAAAATTGGTGAAGATTTACTACCTGGTATTTTTAATGGATGTATTATTTTTTCTCTAGCATCAATAAAGAAATCTAAAAGTAAATCAGGATATGAAATCCCATACCCTCTAGTTTTTCGGATAATAACTGAGGTTGGAATAATGTCAGCTGCAAGGATTTCAAGTGCAAAAGATGATAACTCAGGAAAATAAATATTTTTTATTGCTTTTAGTATTTTAATGACAGGAATTAGATTTCCCGAGCTCTGTTCATTTTTCTGTGTAATATATTCAGCCTCATAGTCATAATCTGCCATCTCCCATGCACCATTTTTTGGTACCCAATATCCACGACCTCTGTCTCCTAAGTGATTCCCCGAAGGGTCTGATCCTATCATATCTATATATGCCGGCACTAACTCCACGTTAATCCTGTCGTTATAGTTCAAAGTTATCGCTGGTTGATCTTGTTCTGGGTTTAAACTACCGTAACGTGAACTATCATTTACTGTGCTATGAAGGGATTCCATTGCATTATGAGCACTAATTCCTTCATTAGTCCAAGCATGGAATTCTCCAACTATTACAAGAATATCAACATCGATATCACCTTCTTTTTTAGGATGTATTCTTGTTCTTCTTTGTAGGGATCCAATTAGCTTTGAATCTTTAAAACTGGGGTGTTTTGATTCTAGGTAATTTCTAAGTGCTTTATGTCTCGTACTAATAGATGAAGACAAGCTATCTCCTAATTCTAAATTGTTTTTTAATTTTTGAAAATAATGATGCATGATTTAACCTTTAATAACTCCAACAACTTTTCCGCTTATTTCAAAGTCGTCTCCCTCATGAATAAATATTGGTAAGTAGTCTTGTTTGTCTGACTGTGCTCGCAATACAATACGATTGTTTATCTTGTCATTCTCATATTGCTTGATTGTTGCCATGCCATCAATGACAGCCACCACCACGTCGCCATTCTTATAACTCTTCACACTACTATCAACTAATACAAAGTCTCTATTTTCAATAGCTTGTTTCTTTGATCCTATTTGCGCAATGTTCATACTCTCACCATCAGCGATTAATCCATAGAGATCTTTTTTGGTATATGGAAGAAGCGATGATGACACTTTAAGGTATTGTTGAATATTCTGTTCCGCGAAGATATTTGCAGGTCCACAGTTCGCTGAGCCAACAATCGGTAGCGAAAATACTGTATTAACTGTTGATTTAACATATCCTTTTTTAACAGGCTTAATAATATTTTCTTTTAAGTTGAGCGTGATAAGTCCTGCCTCTGCGAGTTTCTGTAAGTGATATTTTGCAAGTTGTGGCTTATTCTCAGCACCCATCTTTTCAGCTATGGTTCTAAGACTATATGACCCAATACCTTTGTCTTCGTTGATAAGATTTAAGAGTAGTTTTTGTTTCTCATGCATACTGATATGATAGCATAAAATAATGCACTTTACCACCTTTGTGACTATTTATTTGACAGTTTTTACACACTAGAATATAATAGAGCTATGGAAGAGAAACTTATACTCCACAAACCAATACATCAACCTCGAAGTAACGATGTTGTTCTGCAATTAACTGATATTCAGCTTCATCGAGATAGAGATGAAACCAAAAATCCTGTTAAGCGTGTAGAACGTGCTGTTGAAACGAATAAAGAAGGTCGTATATATAGTTCACTCCCTGATCCCTCAGGTCCAATGCATATTCAAACACCATTCTTCAACGCTGATGATCCAGAATTGCAAAAACTTGTTAAGAAATACAATGAACAAGGAAAACGAGTATTTATTGCATATCCAAAGAAAGGATTACCTATCAAGCTAGGCAAAGATGCTCAAGAGTTTGTAAAGAGTAAAAAAGGTAAACGTATTATACGACAATTAAATAAAGACAAGGATAAATAATCCTGTCTTGCGTAGTAAAAAGCGATTAGTTTACGACCGACCAAGTTGTGCCTATTCCGCGCAAGAAATGAATGAATTCATATTTGTATGTTCATTTATTTCGTGTGTGGAATGGGCTTTTTGTATTGCCCAACATCCATATATCGAAACTTATTATAAACATTAATTAGTTTTAGTATTATGCAAAAACTCAAATGGACGACGGTCAAAAAACGTATATCGGACTTAATCCCGCAAAAGATTAACCCGAGACAAATTTCAGACAAACAAATGTCTGACTTAAAGAAGTCACTCAAGAAATATAACTTAGTAGAAATACCTGTTATAGACTTAGATGACAAAATATTAGCTGGTCACCAGAGGCTCATCGCTCTTAAGGTTCTCGGTCGCGGCGACGAACAAATAGATGTTCGTGTTCCGAACAGAAAATTAACAGATAAAGAAGCCAAACAATACCTCATCGCCAGCAATAAGCTCGGCGGAGACTGGGATTATGACCTTCTGAAACACTTTAATTTAGAAATTCTCTCAGATGCAGGATTTGATGATATGGAACTCGTATCATTCTGGGATAAAGAAAATGAATCGATTGATGATGATTTTGACGTAGAAAAGGAAGTTAAAAAGATTCACAATCCGACAACAGAGCGTGGCGATCTCATTATCATGGGTGACCACCGATTACTCTGTGCTAGTGCAACCGATAGTAATGCAGTACTCAAGCTATTCAGTGGAGATAATGCATCAATGTATTATTCAGATCCGCCTTTTAATATAGGTCTTTCGTACGACAAGGGTGTCGGCAATAATTCTAATTATGGAGGAAATGTAGATGATTCGAAAACTCCAGAAGCCTACAAAGAATTTATCAATCAAACATTACAGAGTGCACTTCCTGTACTCACTAATGATACTCACGTCTTCATGTGGTGTGACGAAGCATGGGTCTGGGTATTTCAGACCCTATACAACGAGCTGAATATCAAGAATCGAAGGTTGAATATTTGGTTAAAAAATAATTCGTCACCGACGCCGCAAGTAGCATTTAACAAAGCTACAGAGTTCTGTGTGTACGGAACGATCGGTAAACCATTTCTTTCTTCAAATGTTAAAAACCTCAATGAGATACAAAATAAAGAAGCAGGAACGGGAAATGATCTCTTTGAGTACGTAACGAATGTCTGGGCGACAAAGCGATTGGCTGGGAATAAATACAATCATCCTACTGAAAAGAATCCAGAGCTTCATGAAAAAGCAATTCTTCGATGCACCAAGCCTGGTGATATTATTTTTGACTCATTCTCAGGATCAGCAAGTACGATGGTTTGTGCAGAACAACTAGGTCGCAAGGTGTATTCAACGGAACTATCAGAAGTATTCTGTGATTTAGCAATCCGCCGTTATGAAAAGCTCACAGGAAAGAAAGCTAAAGTAATCAAAAACTACTATGAAGAAGTCTAAGGTTACCAAACAGTTCCTGGAAGAGCTGAAGAAAGTTCCCATCGTTCAGGTGGCTTGTGAAAAAACAGGTATCTCACGAAATAGTGTATATCGCTGGCGACGAGAGGATACCAAGTTCGCTGAAGCAATGGATGTCGCTATGACTGAGGGTGTGGCTTTTGTGAACGATATGTCAGAGTCTCAGCTTCTCACCATGATTAAAGAAAAGAACTGGTCAGCGATTAGTTTTTGGTTACGTCATCGAAATGATAACTACAAGAACAAGATTGAAGTTACAACTAGAGAAAAAGTCGATGAACTCACTCCTGAACAACAAAAGGTTGTTAAACAGGCACTCAAGCTCGCTTCACTTACGAAGCAAAAATCTATTAGAAGAATTAAACGTAAACAATAATATGAAAAAGCCTAAAGCAAATTCTGTCATCGGTACAACATTAATTAACCAAATGATGAAAGACCGATCTATACGAACAAGTATCACGAAAGATAGTTTTCTCTACTTCTTTCACTTTTACTATGCTCACTATGTACAGTACGCAACCGCAGACTTTCAGAAAGAAATTATTCACCATCTCGAAAAAAGTCATAAAGAAAATTTCTATGTCTGTGCCTTTCGTGGATCAGGTAAATCCACGATGGTCACCACCGCGTATCCTATCTGGTCAATCCTTGGGAAACAAAAGAAAAAGTTTGTGATGATTTTTACACAAACTCGTGTTCAAGCAAAACAACATATGATGAATATCAGACATGAGCTTGAGGGAAATAGAATGTTAAAAAACGATCTTGGTCCTTTTCAAGAAGAAAGTGATGAATGGGGCTCATATTCACTTGTCTTTAAAAAACACGGCGCGAGAATTACCGTTGCATCAAGTGAGCAAAGTATTCGAGGATCACGACATAATCAGCACCGACCCGATCTCTTTATTTGTGATGACGTTGAAGACGTACAATCTACCAAAACTCGTGAAGGTCGGAACAAAACCTACAACTGGTTACGAAGTGAGGTTGTTCCTGCAGGTGACAAAAATACACGACTGATCATCGTTGGGAACTTACTGCATGAAGATTCACTCTTAATGCGTATTAAGGGTGAAGTAGAGTCTGAAAAGACAGGAGGAGTATTCAAGATGTATCCACTCATTGATCACAACGATCAATGTATCTGGACAGGAAAATATCCTGATGAAAAAGCTCTTGAAAACGAGAAGAAAAAAGTTGCCAATGAAAATGCATGGCAACGTGAATATCTGCTCCGTATTATTCCAAGTGATGATCAAGTTATTTATCCTGAATGGATTCAGTATTACGACGAACTACCAGGAGAAAAACACAAAGGATATCGTGGAACCTATGCAGGTGTTGACCTTGCTATCTCGTCAAAAGATTCTGCTGATGATACGGCGGTTGTATTTGCTCATGTATATTCACGAGCAGAGAAAATGCGTATCTATATCTTGCCAAACCCTATCGCCAAGAAAATTAACTTTCCAGCACAGGTTGATCTCATGAAAGATATTCGTAATACCCAGATGAAGAAAAGCAGTGATGAACTCTTTGTTGAAAGTGTCGCCTATCAAGAAGCACTTCCACAAATGCTCGAACACCATGGTGTAAAAGCAACATCAATCAAACCCAAGGGTGACAAGCGAACACGACTTGCTCTAACCTCAACAGCAATCAAGTCTGGAAAGATCAAATTCCCACGTAAAGGTTGTGAACAGTTAATTGAGCAACTTGTAGGGTTTGGTGTTGAAAAACATGATGACCTTGCCGATGCTTTTTCTTTACTGATTAACTCGACGATGGATAAGCATGCAAAAGAAGGAACTATTCTTATGTTCTTTGTCGGAGGAAATAGCAGTAGTGATGATACGGTTTATTATAGTAGTTATGTTGATGTGGATTAAAAGTTGCCAACATTTTTTGCTTAGCAAAAATCTATATTGCGACATAATGTATACATGGAACGAACAAACGTAACACAACAAATATCTTCAAACATAACGCACTCGGCAACCCGAGTGCGTTATTGCTTATACGCCAGAAAATCAACTGAGAGTGATGAAAAACAAGCACTCTCAATCGATTCACAAATCAATGAAATGAAACAAATCGCAGAACGATTACATCTCAACATTGTTTGTGTTAAGCAGGAATCACACAGTGCCAAGACATCAGGTAAACGTCCAGTATTTGCAGAAATTATTAAAGAAATCACTGATGAGAAATATGATGGCATTCTAACATGGGCACCAGACAGATTATCTCGTAATGCAGGTGATCTTGGTTCACTCGTTGATCTTATGGATCAAGGAAAGCTCATTCATATTCAAACCTACGGACAAACTTTCAGTAATTCACCAAATGAGAAATTTTTGCTCATGATTCTTTGTTCCCAAGCAAAGCTAGAAAACGACAACAAAAGTATTAATGTTAAACGAGGAATGCGAGCGAGATGTGAAATGGGATTATGGCCGTGCCGACCACCAACAGGATATACCAAGTCAAAACTTAAGGAACAAAAATGTGTTTCAGTCATTGATCAAGAACGTGCAGAAATCATCAAGCAAATGTTTGAGAAAATAGGATTAGATGGTTGGAGTGGAAACAAACTTCATAGATGGCTTAAGGAAATAGATTTCAAGACAGAACATGGGAAACATCTGAGTCTTGGGAATCTTTACCGCATACTCAAAAATCATTTTTATTACGGACGATTTGAATATCCAAAAAACTCCGGAAATTGGTATAACGGAATACATGAACCGATTATTGATAAGAAATTATTTGATATTGTTCAAGAACAAATACAAAGTCAGATACTGGAACCCAGATCAGCTCAAAAAGAATTCGCTTTTACTAAGATTATGAAATGCGGAGCCTGTGGCTCAGGTATTACCGCCGACGAGAAATTTAAGAAATTGAAAGATGGAAGTGTAAATAGGCATATTTACTACCGTTGTTGTAAGTCACGTGATCAAAATTGCAAGAATCCAGCGATTAATGAAACTGATTTGATATTGCAACTCAAGAAACTTATCGACGATCTTTCAATTACTTCATTACCAATGAAAGAAAAGATTACTCATGAGGTACAGAGGATTAAAAAGTTCTACTCTATGATGCTCGACGAGAAAGCACAGATTTATATCAAAAATATTGATGTGCGAGATTACGTCAAGTTTATCTTGCAAGAGGGGTCCATTGAGGAGAAACGTGAGTTTCTGAGATGTTTAAAAAGTAAAATAACGCTAAAAGACAAAAAGGTTTGCTTAGGTTAAAAAACCACACAAGCGGTTTTTTAACTATGTTTACAATTTCGACTATTTCTTAAAGAAATGCATTACAGGACGAATCACGAGAAGAAGAATAATTCCTACATACCACGCCCAATGGAGAGTAGTAACAATAGGAAAGAGTTTTGCGATCAATATACCAAACAAGGCTGATACCCACTTAATCTCTCCGAGATCAAGCACGTCAAGATTTTTCATTGATGATTTAAGGCTCATATAAATACATATTAATTATTTCGAATAATAACCGCTTGCGTAAGAAACTTGACTCGTGTATAGTTTACCTACCGAACGTTAGTTAATTATTACATATGTCAAAAGATAACACAACAAAAGAAAGTATTTTATCAAACGCTAAACAGTTATTTGGACAGTATGGTTTCGCGAGCACCAGTACTCAAATGATCGCTGAAGCGGTGGGCATTAAAAAACCATCTCTCTACTACTTTTTCAAGAACAAGGAAGCTATATATATCCATCTGCTTGAAAAAGCTATTGCAGAAGTACAAGAACTCTTCGAGGGAGAACAATATTCAAAACTCTCATTTGAAGAACGACTCGTTATTCTTTTTAAATTCAGTAAAGACAATGGTTCGTTTATCTTTTCAGTACATACTCTGACCCCAAAGAACCTCAAACATGTTATGGAGATATCAGAGAGCATGGCTTCGGTAATGTTGAAATATCTCAAGACCCAGAAAACAAAATGTTCATCAAAAGATGCACTTACGATTATCTTTGATATTACTCAAAACTATGCACGCCGTGCGGCTCAACAAGAAAAAATCATGAGTCCAAAACGATACGCTCAATTACTTATCCAACTACTCAGCTAACTGTATGAAAAAACTACTTACAAAAAAGAATATTCTTATCATCCTCGTTATTATTGCTGTCACTATTCTTCTTATTCAGCTTGGTGGAAAGAAAACAACATCTGCAGGAATAGAGCCTGAGGAGGTTATTACTGAAACCACTGACGTTGAAGTTATTTCTCTTGGGCTTCCTGTTGAGGAGGGTGAAAGTCTAAGCTTCCTAGCTACCGTCAGTGCCCAAGATGAAACATCAGTTACTGCTGAGATGTCTGGAAAGGTCACCAATGTGTATGTCGAGGAAGGAGATAGTGTTCAAAAAGGACAAAAGTTATTTTCATTAAGAAATAGTGACCAAGGTATTGCCTACCAACAAGCTCAAGCGCAACTAGAAAATCAACGCATTACACTTCGTAATCTTGAAAAAGAATTTGCAGGTGAGGATTCATCAGTACAAGCTACTCTTACTGATCAACAAACCCAAGCCGTAGCCCAAGCCTACCAAAACTTCTTGAACAATGACCTTCAAGCATATCCAGAAGACGATGCAGATCGAGAGGATGCCGTAGCACCCGTAGTATCAGGAACCTATCGAGGACTTGAAGAAGGACGATACATCATTGAAACCTATGGTTCAGCAGCTGACTCAGGAGTATCAATTCGTCTCTCAGGACTAGAAGATGGTACGTACAGTGCATCAACAAACTTTCCAACAGAGATAGGTACACAAGGCCTCTATCTACAATTTCCAGACAAACCAAAGAAGAACAAGACATGGGTAATTGATATTCCCAATACTCGTAGTTCAAGCTATTTGAGTGCGAAGAATGCGTATGAGGGGGCGAAAAAAGGAAAAGATCTCACATTGACTCAGTCACAAGTAACCCAAGAACAAATTGATCGACAGCGCAATGTAGTACACCAGCAAGAACTTACCGTACAACAAGCAGGTGTTGCTCTTGAAAAGACGATTATAAGAGCCCCATTTGATGGAGATCTTGTAGCTTTTGATGTAGAAATTGGATCTATTGTTTCAGGATTTTCGCCAGTTGGGACCATCAAAAGTCTTGGTGAGCTTGAACTTGAATTTTCAATTTCAGATCAAGAACGTATCTACATTCGAGAAGGTGCTGATGTATACGTAGGTGATGAAGCAATTGGTGTCGTTACCTATGTTGCTCAGTCACTTGATGGAACAACATATAAAAACAAAGTGCGTGCGTCATTGAGTAATGCAGATGATTTCACCGAGGGAGAAACACTCACCATTATGATTACACCTGAAGTTGATGAAAATACTCACACACCAACAAGCGTAAATGGTGTCTTTTCACTTCCTATTACCGCCGTACAAATTGTAGGAAACACGCCACATATTGCTGTGATTAATGATGACGGCATCGTTACCTTGCAACCTGTTGCAACAGGCTTGTTGCTTGGCTCAATGATTGAAGTGGTAGAGGGCCTTAGTGGAGACGAGGTTGTTATTCGTGATGCCCGCGGTATTACAAACGGACGGCAAGTGAACTATTAGTTATGTTAGATATTTTTATTACAAAAAAGCGATTCACATGGTTTACGCTTATCTTTCTCGTTATTGTCGGACTATTTGTGATGGTAAACATCCCCAAGGAATCAATGCCAGAAATTCAAATACCTATTATTGGTGTAACCACTGCATACCCAGGTGCGTCGTCGCTAGATGTTGAGGAGCTGGTTACCAATCCTATTGAGAAACAGCTATTACGAGGGCTTCAAGATGTAAAGGATATTAGTTCTAATTCAAATGAAGGAATCTCAAGTATTACGATAGAATTTGAAGCGTCAGTTGATATTGACCAAGCTTTGCGTGAAGTGAATGATGAGGTGGATAAAGTAAAAAATGATCTCCCGAGTGATGCACTTGATCCAACAGCTCAAGAATTTTCATTCGATGATCAGCCTGTTTTTGTAGTCTCAATCTCATCACAAGAAGCGTTTACTCAATTGAGTGACACTGCTGAATCTGTTGAAGATATTTTTCTTGATATTAATGGAGTCTCTCGCGTAGAAATTGCAGGTATTCCTGATCGTCAAATGACAATTATCGTTGATAAGAAAAATTTGAGTGCTCATAATTTAAATATCAGTGATCTCGCACGAACGATTGGGCAAACCGATGTATCTTTTCCACTTGGCTCTATTGTGCAAGATGGTGTTGAATATAATGTGAGTGTTGATAATACCGTTGGCTCGATTGAGGATCTTGAAAATATTATTGTAACCTCAAGTTCGTCAGGTTCACCTGTCTATGTACGAGATATTGCTCGTATTGAAGACGGACTTGCTCCCTATACCTCATGGTCACGATTGAGCACCAATGGATCACAGCCACAGCAAGCCATTACGTTTTCAATTTTCAAGCAAGTTGGTTTTGATATCACCAAGGTAACTAAAGATGCACGAGAAGCAGTTGTTGATCTACAATCAGATTTCTCTGAAATGGAATTTATTACACTCATTGATTCGGGGAATGATGTTGCAAGTGATATCACAAGCCTCACCAACTCAGCACTTCTCACTATTCTTTTGGTAGTCATTGTGCTTTCGCTTGGTCTTGGGGTTCGAGAGTCAATTATTGCGGGAATCTCTGTGCCATTATCATTCCTGCTTTCATTTATTGGTCTTTATCTTTCAGGAAATACGATTAATTTCATCAGTCTTTTTGCTTTGATTCTCGCCATAGGATTGTTGGTGGATGCTTCGGTGGTTATTATCGAAGGGATTACCCTTGCTCGATCAAAAGGTCTTTCGCCCGACGAAGCTATTCGGGCAACACTTAAAGAATTCGCAGCTCCTGTTATTGCTGGAACCCTCACAACGCTTGTGGTATTCATTCCACTTGCAACTCTTTCAGGAGTGACAGGTCAATTCATTAAATCAATCCCAATGACTATTATTTTTGTTCTCCTTGGCTCATTGATTGTGGCCTTGATCTTTGTTCCGTTACTGAGCACTATTCGTCTTCCAAAAACAAAAGAAAGTAAATTATCTCAATGGCTTGATAGGATTGACTCAAAACGAGATGCAACCATTGAAAAGCTCAATATTTGGTATGCGAATAAATTGGAAACGTTATTGAGTACTAAAAAATATGGAAAACGACTTATTAGTGGTCTCATTGCTCTGTTTGTCATTTCCATCACACTGGTTGGAGCAGGATTAGTAAAGTCTGAATTTTTCCCAGCAGATGAATTTGATCAACTCACTATCACAGCCGAACTACCGCAAGGTTCGCAATTGATTGATATGAGCGAAGCTCTTATTCCTGTTGAAGAGTTCTTACAAAAGTATGATTCTGTTAAGTCTTTTGTTTCTCGTATACGTCCCGCGAGTGCTGACGTGACAGTTATCTTAAAAGATACTAGTGTTGGCGATCAATCGATCGCAGACTTTCGAGCATTTTTTGCGAGCAATACAAGTCGGGCTGACTTTATCGTGACACCACCTGCAAGTGGGCCATCAGCAGGAGCTCCTTTCAGTCTTGATATCACAGGAGCTGATTACGATACAGTAACGACAATCGCTGAAGATATTAAAGATCTTGTTGAAGGTCTTGAAGGAACGACCGATGTACAAAGTAGTTCAGCAAGCACTGCTTTGGGTATTATTCTTGATCTTGATGTAAAGAAAGTAAAAGATGTCGGACTTGATGTAGCAACCGTATCAAGCATGGTACGAAGCTCGCTCTATGGATCTGAAGTAGCAACACTAAGCCGTAATGGTGAAGATGTTGATGTAGTGCTCGTTTCAGCTTTAAATGAAAACTACACTCAATCAGACACAACCAATCATGTATCACTTGACGTATTACGTGCCCTACCGCTACAAACACCACAAGGAGAAATTCCACTCGGTGTCTTGATGCAAGAAGAAATCAGAGGAACGAACCCTTCTATTAAACACACTGATGGTGATCGAGTAGTAACTATCTCAAGCTATCTTGAAGACGGTGTTATTCTTACTGATGTGATTACAGAGTTTTCATCTCAGGTTGAAACTATTGAAGGGGTTGATCAAGTGGAATGGAGTTTTGGCGGAGATGCCGAAGCGAGTGCTGAATCTGGGAAAGAGCTCATGATTGCTCTATTAGTTGGAATCTTCTTAGTCTTCGGGGTTTTGATCTTTCAGTTCAATTCAGTGCGTAATACCTTCTTTATTATCTCAGTAGTACCACTTGGTTTGATTGGTGTGATATTTGGGCTCTTTGTTTTCGGTCAAACACTTTCGTTTACGGCGATGCTCGGATTTGTTGCCTTGGTGGGAATTGTGGTAAACAACTCGATTATTTTGATTGATGTGATTACAGGATTACAAAAAGAAGGAACACGGTCTCATAAAGAAAATGTTATTCAGGGTTCAGCTTCACGATTGCGTCCCATTCTTCTTACCACGCTCACCACAGTGACTGGAATGGTGCCTCTTCTCTTTACCTCGCCCGTATGGCGACCACTGGCTCTTGCCATTATCTCAGGGCTCCTCTTTGCCGTAGTACTCACCTTATTCCTTATCCCGCTTCTGTTTTACAAGTGGGGTCGGAAAGAATAATATAATTACTGGTAGTTTTAAAAAGAACATATATTAATTAATCTATACACTATTATGAATACATACACGATAAAAGTTATCACAGGCTCAGTGCGAGAAGGTCGTTTTGCTCATAAAGCTGCACAATGGATCACTCATGAATTAAATAAAAATGAATCAGTAACAGCTGAAGTTATTGATCTTTTGGAATATGAAATGCCATTCTTTAATGCGCCAATAAGCCCTATGATGAAATCAGAACCATATACCAATGAAAATGTGGAACGATTTACGGAAAAAATAGGTGAAGCTGATGCTTTTGTTATGATTTCTCCTGAATATAATGCTAGTACTTCTGCTGTCTTGAAAAATGCTATCGATTGGGTTGGTAAAGAGTGGAATAACAAACCAGTTGCATTTGTAAGTTATGGTGCTGTAGGGGGTGCTCGTGCTATTTCACACTTGCGACATATTACTAATAATTTACAAATGACCCCTGTATCAAAAGCAGTAACTATTCCAGGAGCTCAATTTTTCCCGGTACTTTTTGGTCAAGCAGATATCAATGAATTGTTTGTGGACATACAAAAACCCGCTGATGAAATGATCCAACAGCTGTTATGGTACACAAAAGTTTTGAAAACTGCGCGCGATACAATATAAATAAGATATTTTTTGCTATTAAGTAGCTAATGCCAGATTGTTTATTACAACCCTTTTAGTGCTAGCTGTCAATGGTGACCCTACGGAGAATCGAACTCCGATTTTATCCGTGAGAGGGATACGTCCTAGCCGTTAGACGATAGGGCCAGTATAAAAAACTTTTTATACACCCATTGGATTACCAGCAAAAAGCAGTACCATACTAATAGAAACAAGAATTCCAATTACCACCATAAAACTTTTTACTCGCTTGCGTCCTTTTTTGCTAAATAAATTCATAGTATATTAATACTATACCATGAACCGAAAGCCATCAAGAAAAAGAAAGAGGGGAGGAGATAGTGTCATTCACTGGATTGTTTTTATTATCCTTTTAAGTATTTTTGCTTTGGTAATGAGAAGCGTATTCTCTTCTTTTAATAAAAAGGTAGTAGCTCAGACTGAAGAAAGAAAATACTCTGAAACCCTAAAAGAACTCGAAGCAAAAAAAAATCTTCTTGAGTCGCGCATCGAGTATCTAACTACAGACAGGGGAAGGGAAGCTGAACTGAGGAATAAGTATGATTTAGCAGGTGAGGGTGAAACAGTGATACGGATTATAGACTAGCTGTGAATCTTTCAATTATATATTATACTGAATATATAATTATTAGATTAATAGAATAATATTATGAAAACAGTAGAAATTTACTCAACACCTACCTGCCACTTTTGTCACATGGCCAAAGATTACTTTCAGGAAAAAAATATTGAATACACTGAACATAATGTAGCTGAAGACCAGGAAAAAAGAGCAGAAATGATGGAGGCTACAGGGCAAATGGGGGTACCACAAATTAAAATCGGAGATCAAATGATTGTTGGTTTTAATGAGTCAGAAATAGAAAAACTCTTAGAAAAATAGCGTATCTGCTATTTTATTTTGTATCATTTTAATTTCAGAATATACTATGTATAGTAGAGCCGATGTCCCTATAGTTCAATCGGATAGAACGGAAACCTCCTAAGTTTCAAATCCAGGTTCGATTCCTGGTGGGGACACCAACTCGTGAGTGCGATTTAGCGCTCGAGAAGCCTTATTTTTCAACAAAAAAATTCTCAGAAATTCACGACCCACCGAGGAGTCGAACTTTTGTATAAAAGATTGATTGATTTCTATTTAAAAAGTGACAAATGTGACACTGGTTAGATTTTAAAATTATTTTCAAAAATTACCTTAAAATCAAAACTCAATAATATATTATGCATGTCAAGCATTATACTATAAGACAAACTCGCTTATAGTATAAGAGAAACACTGGAAGCCTTTAAAAATCGGCTTGCAGAGAAATTCTAAAAAGTATATGTTCAGAATATGAAGTCAAAACGTGGCTGCTAGAACGGCTGGATACCTTCGATTTATCCAACTAATCTATATACCACCATGAAAACTATTTTCTGGACTACGGTACAAAAAACAGTTAACGAACTTGTACCACAAACTATCAACCCAAGAACCATCTCTAAATTTCAACTAGAGAAACTGAAAGCATCACTTGAGAAATTTAATCTCGTAGAGATACCCGCCATAGATTATGACGGAACTATCTTAGCAGGACATCAGCGTATCAAGGCACTTAAGCTGCTCGGACGAGGAGATGAACTTATTGATGTTCGCATTCCTAACAGAAAACTTACCAAGGAAGAATCAGACGAATATCTTATTGGAAGTAACAAACTTGGCGGAGACTGGGATTTCGAGCTACTTAAGGATTTTGATTTCGATATGCTTGTTGATTCGGGCTTTGAGGAGATGAAACTCACAGAGTTTTGGGATACAAAAAAAGAAGTCGAAGATGATGACTTTGACGAGCAAAAAGAACTTAAGAAAATTAAAACCCCAACAGCACAGCCTGGAGATATTATTCACCTTGGGAAACACAAAGTATTATGCGGAGATTCAACCAATCCAGAGAATTTGAAACGATTACTCGGAGATGAAAAAGCCAGCATGATTTACTCTGATCCTGTCTACAACATTAACGTTGATTACGATGGAGGTATTGGTGGAAAGCAAAACTATGGTGGTGACGTATATGACACAAGAAGTGAACAAGAATACTATGATTTTCTCACTAAAGCTTTAGAAGCTTCTTTGTCTGTATCTGAAGAGAATACTCACATCTTCTATTGGTGTGATCAAGTCTACATTGGCTATCTGCAAGATATCTACCGAAAGCATGGAATAGTCAATAAACGAGTGACACTATGGTTGAAGAATAATCAGAATCCTGTTCCTTCTGTGGCTTTTAACAAGGTCTACGAACCATGTGTGTATGGGGTCAGAGGTAAACCATATCTCAATTCAGTACTCACCGCGAACAATGAAGTTATGAATCAGGAGCTTGGTACTGGTAACGAACTCTTTGAACAGGTAAATGACATTTGGACTGCAAAAAGATTAAGTGGGAAAGACTACGAACATGCAACGAGTAAACCAATTACATTGCATACCAAAGCTATCAAGCGATGTACTAAACCAAATGATATTATTATTGATTCATTTCTTGGTTCTGGAAGTACCTTATTGTGTGCTGAGCAACTGGATAGGCGGGTCTATGGTTGTGAACTTGAACCTACTTTTTGTGATTTGATTATCAAACGCTATGAGAAGATGACGGGGAAGAAGGCGATAGTGGAACATGAAGAAGTCTAAGAAATTACTTGAACAAATAGTAGAAGAACTTAGAAAGACTCCTGTTGTCTCTGTAGTATGTCAAAAATTCGGTATTGCTCGTCATACTTTTTATAGATGGAGACAAATAGACCCCGATTTTGATCGAGAGGTTAGTGAAGCTCTTGATATCGGAAGTTTGGTTGTAAACGATATTTGTATGAGTCAGCTTATTGCATCAATTCAAAATGGGAATATGGGCTCAGTAAAATACTGGATGAGCAATAAGCACTCTGATTTTATTCGTCCGCGTAAAAAGCACCCTGAAGACACAAGCAGCAAGCTCCCGTTTAGTGGTATCAGCATCCAAGTCGTGACAGAAAAACAAGTGTCAGATGATCCAGATGAGGTGATGTTTCCAAAAGAAAACACTATCAACGATAGTGACAACACCTAGCTATTAAATTCTGCGAGTTTCTTCTTACCCATCGGAGAATCTACAGGAATCATGTTTTTGTTCTTACATACACGGCATGCCTTATGCGTCGTTGTATGCCGCCATATAGAATAGATAAGCCCGGGAATGATAAAGAGTAACCAAAGAATGAGTTCGAATCCTATATTTCCTTTAGTAATACTTTTTGGGTACCCAACGTTACCACATTGAGTACATACTTGTTTTGTTCGTTTTTTAAACATGTTTTTGATCGGTTTTAATTTTATAAAAGTGGCGAGTCTTACAAAAGGCTCCCCACCATCGCGATTCTCCAAAGAGAACCCATAAATGTTTCCATTTATGACCGATCAAGATGACTCTGGTGAGGAGTCTTTTATACTTGATCGGTATTTGGTAACCATACCTTAAATTAAGGGTTAGGTTTATTTTTTAATAGTACCGAATCGTACTGATTCAGTCTAGATAGTATATCGCTAATCATTATGTTTGCTAAGTTTAAAATTATAAATTTATCAGATTCATTTATCTTGTTACAATCTAGTTATGAAAAAAGCTAAAAGAGTAATTCTAATCATCATAATCCCACTAGTTTCAGTTATATTGATTGAATACTTATATTCTCAAAGATGGAGGCTACAAGGGTCTGAAGAAATAGATAATTATGGAGAAATAATAATTGGTAAATGGGGTACAGAATTACTCAGCAATTCAAATAATATCTACTTATACAAATTTCAAATTGAAGAGGATGGGTCATATCGCGATATTTCCAAGCAATTTCCCACTCTTAGTTTAAGAAATGGTGGTAAAATATCAGGATATAAATCATGGTCATTAGATAACTCAAATCTTACGATAACCACTGACTTTTCTGCCGTAGGTCTTACGTCAAAAGAAACTATTTCAGTGCAAAAAGAGATTGTTTTTGCTAATAATAATTTTCTTGTTTTTAAAGAAAAAAGTAATTCTATTTTTTCTAGAATAATTCCTAGAAAACAAATATATATTAGAGTTAATTAAGATAAAATTAGTATATGTTATACTTTCAATTATGAAAATCATCAAAAAAATCATAATTTTTACTGTTTTATTGTTTTTGATAGTAAGCATCTATTCATTTAGATGGATGTTCGAACCTTCTTCTAAAGTAGAAAATTATGATGAAATATTAGTTTCTCAAAAAGGTTGGAAAAAAATTCATCCGATTTTAGGAAAAAGAAGAATTAATTGTGAGAATTTTTCTTTTGATGAAAAAAATAACCTTGAATTGTCAACTTGTTTTCCTTTACGTGGGGAGGCCAAAGGAGATGGTATTTCTTGGTCTATTCAAGAAGATATTATCTCATTAAGTTATAAAAAACAAAATTTATTTAAAGAACCTATTTATTTCAATAGAAGTGAAAAAGTAGAAAAAATTAATTCAAACACTTTAGTATTACGAGATGGAATTCGTTTTTCTGTTTACAAAAGTTATTAAAACAAGCAAAACTTGTTTTTTATTTTTGATTTAGTAGGGTACGAAGAAATAACTTTCAAAATCAAATATATGAAATAGTAAAATATGACAAAAGTTTCAAATGGTACAAGGTACTTGGAAACGCAGAACCTTAAATTAAATTTCAAAAACTAAATACTTTAAAATGAGAAAATTATTTCTTTTTATTGGGCTTTGCCTAATTTCAAATTTACTTTTTGCACAGACAGTGCATCAAAATGACAACAATCAGATTTTAAGAATCCCTCTGGTTTTCCACATATATCACGATGGAAGTGAAGGTAATTTTACTGAATCGGAAATCAGAGGAAATATCCCACATTTAAATGAAAATTTTAATAATGTTGACCTTTCTGAAATTGAATTACCGTATAGAAATGATGTAGCTAGTAATAATATAGAATTTTATATTCCAAATGGGATGATTTATTGGTATAACTCATCAGCTCAATATGCTCCAGGTTCAAATCAACCTTTTGATGATGCTGCTAATTATGCAGATTCGAACAACTACTTGAATGTAGTTGTCGCAAATATTAGTGGATCTAATTGGTATGATTTTTTTACCGGTGTTAATGGTGCTGAAGGCTATTCAACAAGTATGGGAGTAGTTGTAGGCTACCAACATTTTTATTACAACGGTGATCACCCTTGGGCGGTTAATAGTAGCAATCCTACAGTACCAAGTTTTAGCACTGCACCCTTTTTATTAGCTCACGAAATAGGGCATCATTTAAGCCTCGAACATTTATGGGGTGATTTGATTGGTTGCAGTGGAGACGATGGGGTCTCTGATACGCCAAAACAAGCTGAGCCTAATGATCTAGATGATTATAATCAAACTAGTCAAAGCTGGAATAACATCGTAGATATATGTGGTCAATCTGGAGTAGATGGAAACTATGAAAATTTTATGGATTATAGCTATGCTCTTCCTTCTGGAAAAGGAATGTTTACAAATGGGCAGAAGACCAAAATGAGACATTACCTATTAGATAATGAAACTGACTTAATTGAACAGATACAGGAAAATGATAACTGTTCTGATGCAATTAATTTAAATACAAGCTCATCAATCAATTCACCTTATTTAAAAGGTAGCGTTTATAATGCAACCTCTGAAAATTTCCCAGGAGATCCAATTTCTTGTGATAATGGTCAAGGAAGCAGTTTTTCTGGAAAAGGGGTTTGGTACAGTTTTGTAGCAGATGAAAATGTTAACTTGGTGACAGTAAAACGTGATCCAGCAAGTCAAATATTGCCAGTAATGGCTATTTATTCGGGATCAAATTGTAATAATCTTACAACTTTAATTGATTGCGATGTAATGAATACTGGGGCTACTTTTGTAGATGCTGGTGCTAATAATTTTTTAATTGGTGAACGCTATTACGTTAGGGTTTATCATAATGATGGATCTCCATTATCAGTAACAGATTCTCAATTTGAAATCAGAGTTATTTCTGGTGGTAACACGACTGCCAATATTATTTTTAATGATTCTGTTATTAAAGACGGCACAGGTGGTGGAGATGGCGACAGTGACGGAATAGCAGAAAATGGAGAAGAAATTGATCTTGATATTGAGTTAAAAAATACTGGACAACAAACACTAACCAATATTTCTGCTGTACTAACTACCACAACATCTGGAATAGTTATTGATGACGATAGTGAGAGTTTTGCAAGTATATCTCCTAATCAGGAGGTGTGGAGCAATGGTGATTATGACTTTGATATTCCTTCTAGTTTTTCTGGAAGTGATATAGATTTTGAACTCGACGTTGCAACTGACCAAGGAAATTTTACGGTTACGTTTTCTTTACCAGTTCAAACAACATTTGAACCTAATCTCATTATTGATGAGGTCATCGTACATGATGGAAGATTTGAAGAAGATGGGCGAGGTGATGGAGATAATATCCCAGAATCAGGAGAAGAGATTGATTTAAATATCAATATTAAGAACGTGGGAAACATAACTGCAGATAATGTAGAAGCATACCTTTCAACAAATGATTCTGATATTACTATCACTGCCAATAATGTTGGCTATGCTGATATTGATGCCAATGAAATTAAAATTAGATCATCTGATTTTGATTTCGATATTGATAACAATATGAGTAGTCATACAGTTACCTTTACGTTAAGCATGGTCGCAGATAACGGCTCTTGGTCTGAAGACTTTGATTTGTATATAGAGCGATCTAGTACCTTGGATGGTGGCGTTGATTTAAAAGTCGAAGACTACCGTGTTAAAGATGGTACTGGCGGAGGTTCTGGAAATGATGATGAACAAATAAATCCAGGAGAGTCTATTGATTTAGACGTAAAGTTGAGAAATTTTGGTTATAACGACGCAAGATATGTTAAAGGATATCTTTCTACCATTGTTTCTCCGGGTATAAGTATCACTGATGATTATGAATATTTTAGTCATATTGATTCAGGGGATGCAGAATGGGAAGACGACTTTGACTTTGATGTTCCTTCTAATTATTCAGAAAATTTTGTAATTTTCCAACTCGATATTGAATCAGACGAAGGAGACTGGATAGATTATTTTGCAATTCCAGTTGTGTATGGATCTAACAGATCTTCTACTCAATCAGAAGCGAAGATTAATCAAGAGGAAATAGTGAGTATCGGGAGTACAGAACTAGGTAGTAAACCTATAGTCTACCCAAACCCTTTACTTGATCGTTCTAACCTACATCTTTTAATTAACTCAACATCTATGATTGAGATCAATCTTGTTGATATACAAGGAAGAGTGGTAAGAAAAGTTTTTTCTGGAACAAAAGAATCTGGGAAATATACCTTTCCAATTCTTGATGGTCAGACTCTTGCCGCTGGAACATATCTTTTACAAATTTCACAAAACGGAAATACGAGTACCATTAAATTGGTAAAAAATTAAATATTAACTTAATACATAAACATAACCACCTCAAATGAGGTGGTTTTTACTTAGCAATAAATCATATTGCGACATAATATATACATGGAAGAAATACCATTAAAATATTGTCTATACGCCAGAAAATCAACCGAAGGAGATGAAAAGCAAGCACTCTCGATTGATTCACAAATCAAAGAAATGCTCCAAATAGCAGAGCGAGAACATTTGAACATCACAGAAATAAGAAAGGAGTCTCATTCAGCCAAAGCATCTGGAACTCGTCCTGTATTTAATGAGATATTGGAAGATATAGATAAGGGACTTTTCAATGCTATTATCACTTGGGCACCCGATAGACTCTCTCGTAACGCAGGAGACCTTGGTCAGTTGGTAGACCGAATAGATCAAAAGAAGCTTTTAGGAATTAAAACTTTCGGACAAACCTTTACGGATTCACCAAGTGATAAATTCCTTCTGATGATTCTCTGTTCTCAGGCAAAGCTCGAAAATGATAACAAGAGCATTAATGTTAAAAGAGGGTTACGAACACGATGTGAAATGGGATTACGGCCAGCGGTACCGCCAACAGGATACATCAGTAAGGATAGTAAGACGGCTAAATGTGAAGTAGAACCAGATCCAAAGCGAGCACCTGTCATCAAACAAATATTTGAGAACATAGCGTATAAAGGATGGTCAGTAAGAAAAACTCACTCATGGCTCAAATACAGTATTGATTTTAAGACCAAGAACGATAAACACTTAAGCATAGGTAACATGTTCACTCTCGTAAGAAATACCTTCTATTATGGACGTTTTGAGTATCCAAGAGGCTCTGGGAACTGGTATGACGGTATACATACACCAATTATCACTAAAGAACTCTTTGACCTAGTAAGTGACTCAATTAAGAAGCACACCATGAAGACGTATGGAAAAGAATTTGCTTTTACCAAATTTATTAAATGTGCATATTGTGACTCTGGAGTTGTTGCAGATGAGAAGTTCAAAAAATTAAAATCAGGGGGCGTAAACCGACATGTATACTATCGATGCTGTAGATCTAAGGATACCAAATGTATGAATAAGGCGATTAATGAAAAAGATCTTATTCATGAATTTTGTATGCTTGCTGATACTCTCGATATTACCAAGTTAAACTTAAATGAGAGGGTAACTAATGAGATTAAAAAATTCAAACAATTACAGAGTATGTTTCTTGGAATTAAAAAGACATCAAACATAGATGATATTGATATCCGTAACTATATTAAATTTATACTAGAGCAGGGGAGTATGAGTGATAAAAGGTCTTTACTAAATTGTTTTACCAATGAAATTTTTTTAAGAAATAAAAAAATAATTATATTTTAAATACAAACAATTTTTTACTTATTATTATTATTTCTATAATTCGTAAGCCTTCCATAGGAATTTATTAAAAGTTTTTTTGTTCCTTTATTATAACTATTATTTGTAATCATATGATAAGTTGATAATCTCTTTATATTTATTGATTTATAATGAAGTACAAAATATTTGATTATAAAATATAAAGGAACAATAACTAAAATATATCTTTATTATGATTAGTATATTAAATTTTTATGATATTTATAATTTTATTTATAAATATTACTTGCAAATAATCTATGTTCTATGATATAATCTTATTTAATTAGATTATTAACTATTCATTACAATGCTACATGAAAAAAGAAAACAACATTTTAGAACAACTACTAACTGACGATAACGATATTAATGAAAAGGAATTGCTAGACATTCTTTCTCCTTTTATAAAGATCAACAACAGTAATCAAGATATAATTTTCTTAGATTCAACATTAGACTTTAATTTGAAAAGCAAATTACTTCTTTTTCTACTTGGGAAAAAGGTAAGTTTTCTACTTGGAAAGGCTGAGACTGATCATATAAAAGCAAAAGATATCATTGAAGAAACAGGTATACCTAAGGGAAGTGTACTTCCAAACCTGAAACTATTAAAAGATGAAAAATTAGTTACTTCAGATTCACAGGGTTACTTTATTACTAGTTATCAAATTTCTAAAATAAAAAATAGAAATATTTTAAATTAATTATGGATAAAAAAGAAATTATTAATAAGATAAGAGATTTACTTAATGAACTCGAAGGTTTAGGCTTAGATACTAAAAAATCAAAAAAGCAGAAAATAGAAGATAAAACCCCTACCGGATGTATCGGATCAATTGAGGTGTTAATAAATGAAGGTTTTTTTGAAAAGTTAAGAACTGTTTCTGAGGTGGTAGATAAACTAAAAGAAGAAGGTCAGCCTTACAGTAGATCTTTGGTTTCAATGAACCTCTTAAATCTAGTTAAACCACCCAAAAGAACACTTCGTAGAATTAAAGAGGAGAAACAATGGAATTATATAGTAAGATCCTAATAAATATATGATTAATGAAATTAGCAAGATAAAAGAAAGATTAGATAAACTTGAAAGTGTAGTTTTTTCTAAAAAAGAAAATAGCCTACATTCTTTTTCTCAATCAACAAATATAGATTTTTCATTAAATGAAAGAGCTTTTATTAAAAGGTACTCAAGTAATTTAGGTAACGGTCAGGAATTTACTACATTAATAGTAGCGTATTTATCTGAAGGGAAAGAAGCTACTCAGATCTCGTCGCAAGAAATAAAAAAGGTATGGGAAAGGTGTTCTGGACTGATCGGCATTCCTTTTCAATCAATTTTCACGACTAGGGCAAAAGGTAATGGATGGATTAATCCATTAGAAAAAAGAGGTTTTTATGAGTTAGGTAACTCTTGGTTACAGATTTTAGATTCCAATGAGTAGGATACTGGGTACAATTCCAGAATTTCTTGAAAATAAACTAACTGACGAATTCCTTGAAATTAAAAGACTCTTTCAAATGAATGAATTTCAACCATCTCAACTTAATGCTGGGAGATTAGCAGAGGTGGTATTGCGTATTTTTCAAGATTTACTGTCTGAAACTATTACCCCCTTAGGGAATCAAATTAGTGCAAGAGATAAAACACGTATACTAAATAGTGTTGAAAATCATCCAACGCTTGACCCCCATATTCGCCAAAAATCTACTTCTATAGTAAGACTACTCTTAGACTTCAGAAATAATAGGGACATAGCACATCTAGGAGGGTTAAATGCAAATAAGATTGATGCTTATTTTATAATGATTTCATCTAATTGGATCTACGCAGAATTCATTCGTGTGTATGGTAATTATCCAATTGAAGATGCACAAATAATGATTGATAAATTAGGGGTGCCTAATTACCCAGTCATTTTTGATATCGACGGTGATGAATTTATAGCAAGAGATAATCTTAAATCCTGGGAAGAAGTTCTTGTTTTTTGTTCTGTTCGTGAGAGAGGTTTTGATTTTCTGTATTCGAAAACTAAAGATAGTAATAAAAAACGTTTTTCTGATACTATAAGTCGTATGATCAAAGATAGGTTGATCCTTATTAAAGACGGTAAATACTATATAATGCCCAAAGGAATAGAAAAAGTTAAAGAGAGAAAACTTTTAGAATATTAATTCAAAACAGAATGTTGCTTGCAATATTTTTTTGTTCCAGCACGAGGTCGCACACCAATAAACATATTTAATTTCCGAGAATTATAGCACTTCACGTGGTACAATCATTATATGTCCTCATCTTATTTTGGATCATATAAATTAAGTCTCATACTGTTTCTAACGATGCTTTTTTTGACTGGATATTTGTCACTTTATTCTTACGATAGAACCAAAGATGAATCTTATCAAAATTTTGCTGAGCATTCAGAAAGTCTGGTTGAAGAAATTCTAGAGCGAGAGCAATCATATCTTACTATTTTGCGTGGAACTAAAGGTTTTTTTGGTGCTAGTGAGGTTGTTACTCAGGATGAATGGAATAGTTATGTTGCAGAGTATGATATTGAAAATAGATTTAAAGGTATTCAAGGTTTAGTTTTTGCTCCAGTAGTACCTAAAGAGAACTTGACGTCTCATGAAAATACTTATCGCCAATTGCTGAGTAGAAAAGATTACTCTGTTCTATCAGAGGGATCGAAAGACTATTATATACCGATGGTCTATATTGAACCATTCACTGGAACAAACCCTGATGCAGTGGGGCTTGATATGGCTCAAAAAGGCCAGCGTGAAGATGCTATTATTACAGCGATTAAAAGTGGGGAGGTAAGTAATTCTGGAAAATTATACCTCCGTCAGAAAAGTGCTGTTGACGAAGACCCAGGTTTTATTTTATACGCACCATTGTATAGAAATGAAAATGGTACAAATACACTATCAAATACAGAAGCAATAATACTTCTTGGTTTTAAGATGGAGAAATTTTTAGACGGTATTTTCCCGTTTAACGATAAGCTGACAAGGATTGCCATTTATGATGGTCAGATTGACGCAAATTCATTATTGTATATAAACCATCAAGGTAATCCAGGGGAGATGGTATATGAACGTAGTATTCAAATAGCTAATAAAAATTGGATACTTAAATTTGAAGGGGATTACGGTTACGGACTTAATGCCCTTGAGAGATATTCTCCTTATTTAATAGCAGTTATCGGACTTCTTATATCTGGTTTTGTTGGACTTTTATTATATTTTGCAAATACTAGAGAGCAGAGAGCTAAAAAAATGGCAAACAGAATGCTACAAAGTTTTACTAAAGAGAAAAAGGTAGCTGAGGAAGAGCGTAATAAAATTAAGACTATTATTGATAGCCTCAGTGATGGCCTCATCGTTACTGACGCACACGGTATAGTCATAAGAATTAATCCGATTGTTACACAAATTCTTGGGTTTACCGAAAAAGAATTATTAGGTAAGGACTATAAAAAAATCTTTCCTGTGTATGATTCATTTGGAAAAACCCTCGATAGTGAGTTATTTCCTATTCAATATGTTCTTCAAAATGGTAAAAAATTTACTCATATTGAAAAAACATTTTATTACAAAAATACATCAGGGCTTCTGGTGCCTGTTTCAATTTCAGCTTCTCCTATTAAATTGGAGGGTGAGATTATTGGAGTAGCACAAGTATTTCGTGATATTACAGAATTAGAGAGGATTGACCGTGCCAAGACTGAATTTGTTTCGTTAGCAAGTCACCAACTGCGGACACCACTCACAGCTATTGGTTGGTACACCGAAATGCTTCTTGATGATAGGAAAAGTATCCCAGAAAAATATCAAACTTTTCTTGATGAAATTCAAGAGGGGAGTCGACGCATGGTCGAGTTAGTTGATGCATTATTGAATGTTTCTCGTATCGAGCTAGGAAGCTTTGCAGTTGATCCCGTTGATGTTTCTGTAAACGAATTAATAAAGGAAATACAAGAAGAGGTCTCAGTTTTAATAAAAGAAAAGAAAATCAACATTGTGACTAATTGTAATCCTGATAAGATTATTTACCGAGCTGACAAAAGTTTATTAAAAATTATTGTTTCAAACCTTGTGGTAAATGCTATTAAATATTCAGACCATGGTTCAGTTGTAGAGGCGTCATTTGATTATGAAAAGGAATTTATTCTGCAAGTTAAGGATAAAGGTCGAGGTATTCCAGAGCAGGATCAAAAACATATTTTTGAAAAAATGTTTAGGGCGACAAATGCATTAACAACGGATACAACTGGGACAGGCCTAGGTCTTTACATTATTAAAGCGATAGTTGAGCAGGCCAACGGAAGCATTAGTTTCGTTTCTGAGGAAAATAAAGGAACTACTTTTACTGTTGTATTGCCAAAAGGCGGTATGCTTGAGAAGGAAGGTTCAAAACCTTTGATTTAAATTATGGAAGAAAAAGATATACAACTTATTCGTGAAAATAACAAGCTATTAAAGGAATCCCTTGCTTTGTCTAAGGAGAATGCAAAAAAGATAAAAAAGATTCATTCCAGTATCCGCAGGACTATGATTTTAAAAACAATCTATTGGTTTGTAATTATTATGGTTACTGTTTCTGCGCTTTACTATTCAAAACCATACATTGAAGAAGCGATTGACACGTATGAAAATGTTAAAGAACAGACTGGTAAAGCCTCTGAATTAATCAACGAACCTGGCGGCATGTTTAAGAATATTAATCTTATTGAAAAATTCTTCAGCTCATGATAGCATGGGTCCGTTGCTCAGGTAGCTCAGTTGGTTAGAGCACTTGTTTGAAGCACAAGGGGTCGGCAGTTCGAATCTGCCCCTGAGCACATATTAAAAAATCACCCAGAATTAATTCTGGGTGATTTTGTGTTATTTAGATATTTACTGCAATCAATATGCCAGCAGATACTATACCAGCAATTATATGAAACCATGGGTGCAGTTTTTCATAATCCCCGCGTTTCCATCCATAAAAGAAAAATAATATAACTAACGTAAGTAAAATAATAAACATTATTTTAACGACAGATGACATGTATAGATAAGAATATAAATACATATAAGTAAATGAACCTATTGCGAACAACCAATCAAACATACGAAATAATTTAAATAAACCATGATGTCTTTTTCTAGAATATAAATGGTAAAGAGTTGAGAATACAGCAATTCCAATTGAAAAGAATAAATATAGATATTCTTTATATATTAATGAAAAAAATACTGGAAAAAGAAGAAAGGTGTTCGACCAGATCATAAATAAATAATTTTTCATTTTTAAATTATATCAAATATATTTTTTGATAAAACGTATAAATAAAAAACACGCTGTACAGCGTGTTTTTTATTATCTAATCTTAATTCTTGCTTGACGGTCTTTATCTACAAGAGGAAGAACAAGTGTTAAGAGTCCGTGTGACTCGTGTGCTTCAGCAAGTTCAATATCAACTTCTTCGGGAAGTTCAATGGTTCGCTCAAAAGCACCCCAATACAGTTCTTCGTAATAATGAGTTTCGATACGTCCTTCTGGATCATTGGCTCGTGAACCTTCGATTTTTACTTGATCACGGGTAAGTGAGATATCAATTTCTGATTTTTTGATTCCAGCAACCATAGTTTTAATAATGATTGCATTATTAACACGATACATGTCGACAGATAACTCGCCGACCTCTTCAGTATCAAAATCGTCATCCTCATCATATAAATCATCTGATTCTAAGACCTCTTCTTCTACATATTCTTCATTGTCATCTTTGATATATTCCTCGTCAGATGAAAATTTAATGCTTCCTGTTAATTTTTCAAAAAAGTTTCGTTTATTCATAGTGTTAGTGATTTACTCTTCGAACACGCTCAAACATGGCAATAATAACTAAGGTAACTATCCATAAAATACCAAGTGTGAGAAATCCGTTAAGCTCTACATATTTAATTATAAAGTAGTTAAAAAATGTGTGCAATATTGTAACAATTCCAAGCCCAAGAACAGTAAAAATAAACTTTGTTTTCTTCGATTTATAGAATACAAACCCTATAATAATTCCTAAAATTGCAGCAAGAACACTGTGAAGAATACTCGCCCCTAAAAATCGCAGTGTTCCTGTCTCTATAACGAAAGATATATCTTGCTGCAAGCTTGGCTCAAGGACAAATAGAATATTTTCCATGGTTGCAAAACCAAGAGCCCCAGTAATAAGATATATCGCATAATCAATTGGCTCGTCAAGATATGAGGAATTAAAATCAATAAAGAACACGACGCTGAACTTAGCGATTTCTTCAACAGCAGCAAAAAATAAAATTCTGTGATTATCTATAAATCCAGCCGCTTTAGCGAACTGCTCGAGAGGGGTAATGAGAAAGACAACAAGAGCCCCAGCAAAAAAGGTTAATATAATAAGCCCTCGTGGCTCCGGCTGAAAACGATCTTCTCGTAACCAAAAAAACAACCATAAAAGAGTAGGAAGTACGGCTGACAGCACAATCGTTACTACGATGTCGGTTGTTATAATTGGGGCCATGATACTGTCATCAGTATATCACGGTCATTATTGTTTTTTAGATCCTGCCAAATTTCTTCAGTGATGAACGGCATAAATGGATGAAGCATAATACAGATATTTTTAAGAATGTGCCGTAACAGTTTTTTTCGAGAGAGTATCTCACTATCATTTCCATTTTCAAAAATAGCTTTTGATTCTTCAAGAATCTCATCAGCAAAAGTATGCCACGTATAGTGATAGAGTTTTTCTGCTACGAGATAGAGTTTGTTCTCGTCCATTTCTTTTGTAAGTTCTTTTGTACGTTCGCTGAAATGATTAAGAATTTCCACATCACGTTTTGAAAAAGAGCCCTCGTATACTTCGTGTTGCTTGTCTGTTTCAGTTAAAACAAAACGGGTAATATTCCAAAGCTTATTTGCAAATTTTCGGTATGCTTTTACTTTTTGCAGATCAAAGCTCATATCCTGCCCAGGTGTTACCCCAATGGTCAGTGCCATGCGTAATGCATCAGTTCCATACTGCTCGATAACTTCAAGAGGATCAATTCCATTATTCAGTGACTTACTAAATTTGCGACCCTGTTTGTCGCGCAGCATGCCATGAATATGCACTTCTTTAAAAGGAATGTCACCAACCAAGAAAGTAGACATAAGAATCATGCGTGATACCCACAGCGGTAGGATTTCATACCCAGGGTTCAAAAGATTTGTCGGGTGATAGGTTTTAAAATCCTCAGCTTCAGTGTTTGGCCAACCGAGAGTGCTGAATGACCACAGGCCAGATGAAAACCATGTATCAAGGGTATCAGTGTCTTGAACCCATCCATAACCAGGTGATGTTTCTGACACCTTCATGTCTTCACCGTCTTTGTACCATACAGGTATTTGATGGCCGAAAATTATTTGACGACTAATATTCCAATCACGTAGATTGGTAATCCAGTGTCGGTACGTTTTCTCAAATCGCTCAGGAACAATACTTACCTCTTCGTTCTCTACTACGTGTAGCATTAATTCTTTTAAAGTAACTGATTGTCCTTTTTCAATTCCTGTGAGGCTATCATGAGGATAATCAAATGATTTATTTACATTAATCCACCATTGCAATTTTGGTAGCGGTTCAATAACACCTCCTGTACGCTCGGCAATACCAACATTCTGAATAATCTTTTCCTCTGAAACCATAAGGTTATTATCGCGAAGCCATTGTGCTACAGTTTCGCGTGCTACTGCAGCTTTGGTATTTTTAATATCGTCATTTCCGATAATCATCTTACCGTATTCATTGATAACCTGAACTGAAGGTAGATCGTGCCGTTCTGCTATTTCAGAGTCAATCATTGAGTGCGCTGGGGTAACGCCAAGGGCACCAACACCAAATTCAGAGTCGACATGTTCATCTGCAATTATTTTTACGGTAACGTCTGCACCAGCAAAGGTAAATGAGTATTCATTTCCTATATATTGTTGATACCGCGTATCATCAGGGTGAACAGCTACTGCCGTGTCACCAAGTTTTGTTTCAGGACGTGTTGAAGCAATCGGGAAAGGGAAGTCATCTGAATACTTAAAGGTATACATCGTTGCTTCACGTTCTTCGCGCAAAACCTCGTCATCAGATACGGTTGTCTGACCTTTAACATCCCAATTAACAATTCGGTCCTTTTGGTAAATAAGTTCCGCATCATACATTTTTTTAAATGCTGTATAGACTGCGTGTTGACGTGCCTCATCTAGAGTAAAAGCAAGGCGACTCCAATCAAGGGAGGCTCCCATTTTTTTAAGCTGTCCTAGAATGGTTGATTGGTGAGCACGACCAAAATCAAGGGTCATATCAAAAAAATCATTTCGATCATAATCATGACGAGATTTTTTTTCCTTTTTATAATGTTCTTTTTCAAATTTTGCCTGTGTTGCAATAGCTGCGTGATCAGTTCCTGGAACCCACAGCGTTCTGAATCCTTTCATTCTACGATAGCGAATGATTGCATCTTGTGTAGCATCCTCAAAAGCATGTCCCAGGTGCAGTTGACCTGTAACATTAGGAGGGGGAAGTACGATAGAGAAGGGGGCCGCATCTTCCTTAGTTAGGCCGTCTCTAATCATGGCATCAGGATTAAAATACCCTGATTGTTCCCACATATCGTAAATAGTGGATTCGCTTGCTGAAGCGTCGTACGGTGATAAATATTTATCGTTCATAATTAATATCCTAGCACAGCATTTGTAAATGAGAATTTATTGTATTTTTAAATATTTATGATTTAATAAATACAAATATTAAAAAAACAATAATGAGTTTTATTAAAAGAGTAAAAGCAGTTTGGAATCAAGAAAATGATTTTCCTATTTTTAAAGGTGATTTAGAAGATGATCTAACAGAAAGAAGTAATTTTTATGAAAAAGAAATTGAAAGAATATCGGAGTCTGAAAATCAAAGGCAGGATTTACTAAATGAGTTTAAACGACAACATCAAGAGGATTTATTGGAATTCAAAGATGATGCTAAGGAATTTTATAAAAATGCAGAAAGTGATAAAAAAGACCAATTTAAAGATTGGAAGTCTAATTTGTTAAAGGTTTTTGTTGCCTGGTTTATATTAATGTCAGCGGATAAGATTACAGGCACTAATTTATTTGCAAAGTATATTGTACTCATAGGAGGTATTTATATGACCTGGAAATCATTAATAGATATTTCTCTATTAGGGCAAAGAGCTTCGTTTGCAAGGAATTGTATTAGAAATGCTAATATCTTACTGGATCGTAAGTTCTGCTATCTGAATGTTGGCGATGAAAATTTTAAAAATAATAATGGTTTGACGAAATTCTATGTCTCTATTACTAAGTCACAAATTTCACAGCACAAAGGTACATTAAAATTTTTAGCAATAGGAATCTTAATAACTATTTTTTTGATGTTTTACCTTTTCTTTTTTAAGCAACTACAATTTAAGATTCGCAATAGCGGCCACCTCAGATTTTGGGGTGGTTGTTTTATTTTTCTGATAATGAAGAAAACCTGCAGATGCAATCATAAGACTATTATCACCACACAAGCTAAGATCAGGAATAAACAGAGGGATATCGTAATCACTGCATACATTTTTAAATGCTTTCCTGATAGACGTATTTGCAGAAACACCACCGGCGATGATTAGTCCTTGAATAGCATATTCTTCAATAGCTGATGATGTTTTTGTAACAAGAACATCGGTAACTGCAGATTCAAATTCACGCGCAATATCTGCTTTTGCTTGTTGATCAAGAGTATTGTTTGTATCCATATCTTGAATAAGATATCTTGCTGCAGTTTTTAATCCAGAAAAGGAAAAGCGATAATCTTTGGAATGAATCATGGGGCGCGGAAGATTGATACTTTCATCCTCTTTCCCTTTTTCAGCCATTTTTGAAAGTTTTGGTCCACCCGGGTACTCTAATCCCAATAGGCGTGCAACCTTATCAAAAGCTTCACCAACAGCGTCATCTATAGTCTCACCAATTATTGTGTAGTCACCCCAGTCATTGACAAGTACTAATTGGGTGTGACCTCCTGAAACAAGGAGGGAGAGCATTGGGAACTGAATATTAGGTGCAGGTGCAATATCAGAACCTCTATCTGCGGCATGAGGAATAATAATTGATGTGATGTGACCTTCCATGTGGTTCACCGGAACAATGCCTGCACCAGTAATAATAGACAAAGCTCGCGCAAAATTTACCCCAACCCATAATGCTGGCGCAAGACCGGGCCCGTGAGTTACAAAAATAAGATCAATGACTGGTACTCCATTTGTCTTAATAAAATTAGCTATATGCTCAAAAAGTTCAGGTTCTCTATCTAGAATTTCTTCTACCTGAGAATATTTATGCTCAGGTATATCTTTGTCGTTGTAATTAATAGCTGCTTCTTGTATTGCGGCCTCAAGAAGTGGAACAAGATTTTTCGCATGTTCACGCTTTGCAAGAGCAGGGAAGACACCACCATGTTCTTTGTGAATATCAATTTGTGAAATTAAAACATTTGAGAGAATGGTAAAAGAACGAGACTCTTGTTCAAAAGAGATAATGCTCAGAGCTGTTTCATCGCAGCTGGTTTCAATGGCGAGTGCAATCATGTCTTTATCGTACAAAAATCAACCTAAGAATCAATATCCAAGCAGTAAATACTTGTAATTATAATAAAAAATGCTTTAATATAGATATTATGAAACTTTCAAAAATAACAACACTGGTATTACTTTTTGTTGTAGGAATCTTTGCATTACCTGCGCTTACCAATGCACAAAGCTACCAATATGATTATTACGGAGCTCCGTACAATTATAACTACCAATATCAATTTCCATACACCCAATCTCAACCTGGTTTTGGGAATGATTTCTTGATTGTGTCTGAACCTGAGCCAGATTACAACGCACTTATTAATCAGTTGCAGGTATTAATTGCTCAGCTGATTGAACGACAACCACAGTATTACTCACAATATAGTCAGTATCTAACATATCCATACCCTGAATATGATTTTTATGACTATGACTACGGTGATCCTTATAATAATAATCGTAGACCTGATGTAGATACTATGTCAGCCCGAGATGTAGAGGATGATGAGGCTGAATTACGTGGAGAAGTTGATATGAATGATTTCCGCAATGGAATTGTATTCTTTGTATATGGTCAAGACGAAGACATGATTGAAGATGTCGAAGATGATTATGATGAATATGATGAGGTTGAGGATGATGAAGAAAATGATGATTTTGAAGTAGTTCGTGTTGACAGCAATCTCGACGGACAGGAAGACTACGAAGAGGAAGTTGATGGTCTTGAAGAAGATGAAGATTACTATTTTGTGTTGTGTGTAGAATACGATGACGAAGATAATGATGAAACGCTGGAGTGTGGAGATGTAGAAGATTTTGAAACTGACGATGATAATTCAAATGATGATGAGCCAGAAGTAGAAACATTGTCAGCTCAAAACGTTACTGATGATTCAGCACGTCTTCGCGGAGACGTTGATATGAATGACTTTGAAGACGGGCTTGTATTCTTCCTGTATGGAGAAGATGAGGATGATGTTGAAGATGCTACTGATGAAGATGAATATGACGATATTGATGAGCAAGGCGACGATCTTCAAAAGGTTATTGAGGAAAATAACTTTGATGGGTCAGATGATTTTGAATTAAATGTATTCGGATTAGACGATAATCAGGAGTACTATTTTGCTATCTGTGTTGAGTATGAGGATGACGATAATGATGAAACGCTTGAGTGTGGAGATGTTGAAGAATTTGAAACAGACTAAATAAAAAGCCCAAGCGGGCTTTTTATTGTTACTATAGAAGAGGTATGTACTATACGTATATTTTGAAATGTAATGATGGCACCTTGTACACAGGAATAACGACTGAAATAGAACGCCGAGTAAAAGAACATAATGGCGAATTTTCAGGTGGTGCAAAATATACCAGGGCACGCAAACCTGTCGTAGTAGTATATTATAAAGAGTTCCCATCACGAGCTGAAGCTTCAAAAGAAGAATATAGAATTAAACAACTCACCAAAAAAGAGAAGCAAAAGCTTATTAGTGCTAAAACTTGTTAAGCATCTCGCTATTTGCGATAATAAGCTTATTACTAAAGATTATTATAATACCTATGAATGTTATGAGAAAAAAACACTATATCGGAGGAATATTTGCAATTATTTTTTCGCTAGGATTATTTGCATTTCAGGCTGATGCGGCAACATGTTCCTTTAGTCGAACCCTGAAAATTGGCACTGAGGGAGAAGATGTCCGATGTTTACAAGAATATCTTAATACTACTGAGTTTAAGGTTTCAATAACTGGGGCCGGTTCACCAGGAAGTGAAACAGATGAATTTAGAGCAAAAACAGAAGCTGCTGTGATGAAATGGCAGGATGCTAATGGATTACTTCCTGATGGATACTTTGGGCCAAGTTCACAGGCTAAATACACGACACTAAGCTCTGGAACGCAAACTGAAGTAACCACAACGACTTCGATTGAAACAAATGATCCAAACCAATCTATTATTCAAAGTATTCTTGATCAAATCGAAGAATTAAAAGAGGTACAAGTATCAGCTTCAACCTCAACAAGTCAAGATGCTCAAGATGCCCAGGCAGCAATGCAAATAGCTTTGGATGATTTAGAAGAAGTTGATGAGCTTATTGACGAAGCTGATGACAATGGTAAAAATACCAATGACGCAGAAGAAGCGTATATTGAAGCAATGGAAAATATGCTTGAGGCAATGCGATATTACTTTGCAGAGCGATATGATAAAGCTATTTTTGAAGCAGAGGATGCACAAGATGAAGCAGAGGATGCCTTTGAAGAAACAGGGGGAGACGATAGAGAAGAAACACGTGAAGCTCTTGAAGAACTAGAAGATGATCTAGAAGATGCTGAGGAAGAAATTGAAGATGCTGATGATGATGGTATTGATACTGATGATGCAGAAGATTTCTTTGAAAAAGCAGAAGATGCTTTCGACGACGCAGAAGATGCTTATGATGATGGAGATTATGATCTAGCTATGGATCTGATTGATGATACCGAGGATTATCTTGATGATGCACTAGATGAACTTGACGAAGGAAATGAAAAAGAGGATGCCGAGGATGAAATTGATGACGCAAAAGACGAGATTGATGATGCCGAGGATGAAATTGACGAAGCTGATGATGAAGGATCGGATGTAGATGAAGCGGAAGACCTTTTAGATGATGCAGAGGATCTCCTTGAAGAAGCTGAAGAAGAATTTGAAGATGGTGATTATGATGACGCTTATGAACTAGCCAAAGAAGCTATTGAAAAAGCAAAAGATGCTGTTGATGCGATTGATGACTAGTTAAAATTAATCTAAAAAGAAAGACCGTTATAAAAACGGTCTTTTTCTCTTTGTTTGTGCTTGTTTGCTATTCTTTTCCCTCATTTTCAAGAAATTCCTTCAGATCTGCCCAATTTAATTGAATTAAATAGCAGCCACCTAAAATAAAAATAATTGAGATAACTAATGTTTGCCAAAAGCTTGGGCTAAAGATATTTGCACTTAGACATACACCTATAGCCATGAATAGTAATCCAAATCCAGCACCTATAAGATAACTAATTTTTTTAATAGCAGACAAAACTAAAAGTAAATATTTCATAATAAAAAGTTTTTATAACTATATACTAAATAATTGATTTTGTCAAAATTTATTATCACAATTATTTTGGTACACTCATAGGTATGAAAACTACTGGAAAATTACACCCGCTTACTCAGACACGCAGAGATATCATACAGATTTTTACTGATATGGGTTTTTCAGTTGCCGATGGTCCACATATTGAAGATGAGTGGCATAATTTTGACGCATTAAATGTTCCTAAAAATCATCCTGCACGAGATATGCAAGATACTTTTTTTGTACACGGCAAAGAAAAAAAAGTTCTCCGAACTCATACTTCATCCGTGCAAATTAGATACATGGAAAACCATGTTAAAGAAAATAAGCCATTCCCTATTCAAATTATTGCGCCAGGAAAAGTTTTTAGACAGGAGGCAACTGATAAAACTCACGAAGCGCAATTCTACCAAGTAGAGGGGCTTGTTGTTGGGGAGGGGATTAGTCTTGGACATCTAAAAGGAGTGCTCGAGGATTTTTTAAAGGCTTTTTATAAAAAAGACATTCCCTTCAGGTTTCGCCCTGGATATTTCCCCTTTGTTGAGCCGGGAGTCGAAGTTGATTTAGAATTTAATGGGTCGTGGCTTGAGGTGCTTGGGGCAGGTATGGTGCACCCTAATGTTCTTGAGAATGTCGGTATTGATTCGACAAAATATACTGGATTTGCTTTTGGTGTTGGTATCGATCGATTAACCATGATGAAGTACGGTATTGATGATATTCGACTACTCTACAGAGGTGATTTAAAAATCCATGATGCAATTTACTCGGACACAAAAGAACAAGAAGAATTATGATTATTTCACGAAATTGGTTACAAACATATTTTGACGCAGCGCTTCCAGATGCACAAAAAATTGCTGATGATTTACTATCACATTCTTTTGAGATTGAAGGAGTTATTGAAAAAGAGGCTGATGCAGTGATTGACATTGATGTCTTGCCAAACAGGGCACACGATTGTCTGTGTCACAGAGGTATCGCCCAAGAATATGCAGCTATCAATAAGCTTGGGTTAATTACTGATCGCTATCATTACCATGAAAATTTTACCCAAGAGAGTGACATGGTGCATACTGATATTCAATCACCAGATCAGTGTTTCCGATATACGGCACGCAAAATTAGTTATATCACGGTAGGGAAAAGCCCGGCATGGTTGACTCAGCGACTAGAAGTCCTTGGTGAACGCTCAATTAATAATATTGTTGATGCGACAAACTACGTTATGTTTGATATAGGAAATCCTCTTCATGCCTTTGACGCTGATAAGGTGGTAGGGACCATCACGGTAAGAAATGCACAACAGGGTGAAGTATTTCATGCGCTTGGGGGAGAGGAATATGAACTTGAAAGCTCAGATTTAGTTATTGCCGATGAAGAGGGAATCCTTGCCTTAGCAGGAATAAAAGGAGGAACAAAAGCGGAAGTTAATGAGACGACAAAATCTATCATCATTGAATCAGCTAATTTTAACCCAGTTACTACTCGGGCAACAGCACGTAGACTTAAGCTTTTTACTCATGCAAGTAAACGTTACGAAAATGGCATAACTTCTGAGATTACACCTATTGCTTTGGAATCAGCATCACGCCTTATATCTGATTGTGCTCATGCTGACGACATTACACTCCACGCTGTTTCAGACATCTATCCAAATCCTGAACGACAGTGTTCTGTTGAGGTAGCTCATACCCATATAGAAAAAGTACTTGGTATTTCGCTTACAAAAAATGAAGTAGAAGACATTTTGGAGCGACTTGAGATGAATGTTCATGAAGCTGATGGGGTGTACACCATTAATATTCCTTTCCTACGACAGGACATACGTATTGCAGAAGACATTATAGAAGAACTGGGACGAATGTACGGATATGAAAATATACCTGTTCAAAAATTGGAAGATCACGCTCATCAATCAGTTAATCCCGAGGTCTACGTGGAACACCGCATTATTAATTTTTTAATTAAACGAGGATTTTCAGAACTTGAAAATTATAGCTTTGTAAAAAAAGGAGATCAATCCGTTATTAATCCTATTGCAAGTGATAAGTCAGCGCTAAGAAAAAATCTTACCAAAGAGATGCAAGCAGCCCTTGCATTAAATACAAAACAGGCAGATTTTTTAAATATTAATACGCTTAAGGTCTTTGAAATTGGAACCGTCTATTTAAAAGATAGCGAGCAACAAGTGTGTACGATAGCTATTGAACCATTAACCAAGTCAGCACGAAAAAGAGACGGAACATCACAAGATCAATTAGAGTCCCTACTTACCGAGATGAAAGAGTCTCTTGATATTTCTATTGAGCCGGAGTTTGAGCAAAACATGATAAGTTTTGTGCTTCCTAATATTAATACTATTGATGCTCACGCCTTTACAGAGCTGTTCAAGGTACGATCATATGATGATACTGATAGCTACCACTCACTGTCAGTCTATCCGTATAGTAAACGAGACATCTCGCTGTGGGCCCCTGAAGAGTATGCTGAACAGCAAATCAAACATATTATACAGAGTGCCGCAGGACATATTCTGAAAAAAATATATCTTTTTGATACCTTTACGAAAGAAGGAAGAACTTCATACGCGTATAATCTTATCTTCCAACTCGACGATGATACTCTAACTGACCAGCAGATTGAAAATGTTATGAATGCTATCACTAAAACTCTTGAGAAAGAAGGAGCTGAGATACGATAAAAGCCGAACATGATATGCTCGGCTTTTATTATGATAAAAACGCTTATTCAGCGTCTTTTTCTTGTGAATCTCCTTCTGATCCTTCTTCTTCACCTTTACCTTTTTGGTCAACCAATTCTGGTTCCATAGCGATATCAGTCATTTCTTCATCTTCTGGTTCCTCTTCATCAAATTCAGTGATACTCACGATGGTTGTTGTATCTTCATCAAGAATTGTTACGTCATCTCCAAGATTAAGATCAGAAATTTTAATGGCATCTCCAAGATTTTCTAGTCCTGAAATATCAACTTCGATTGATTCTGGAATTTTACTTGGAATTGTTTCAAGAACAATTTCTTTATGACTAAAGTTAAGAAGTCCGATGCGATTTTCTTTTGCTGGTGATGTACCTACAAGCTCAATAGACACCGTAACCTCAGTTGTTTCCCCTTTAGTAAGGATCTTAAAATCAACATGCTGAAGTTCACCGGTTACTACATGAGCTTGCATATCTTGAACAAGACATTGTTCGTCGACATCTCCCGTGATTTGAATAACTCCTGAAGTACCTGCTTCACGGTATACTTTTCGAAACTCTACATCATCAATAATAACTGGAGTACTTTCAAAGTGAGGGCCGTAACATACAGCTGGAACTTTTCCTTCTGCTTTTAGTGCTGCGTTTGATTGTTTTGACGCATCACGTTTTTTCATTTCTAGTTGTAACATAATACCAATGATTATAGTCATGCTTCCTCTTTATGCAAGTATGTATGCGTGTTTTTCGTGCTTTGATATACTAGAACCATGAAAAAAATTATTTACATACTCAGTGGTGTCCTTGTGGTCGCTGGATTTGCTTACTTTGCGGACACAGGAAATGCGCAATTTGACATAAGTCAGTGTAATCAAAGGGAAAAAGAGGCTGATTGCCGTAGGCGCCTTAACCAATTATCGACCGAAATTAATTTTCTTAATTCAGGTATTGAAATAGAAGATCAAACCCAAGCAACTATTGGTTCTGAAATTCAAAAACTTTCAGGTGAAATTAATCAAAAATCTAATGAAATCAAACAAAAGAATTCACTGATTTCAAATATTAGAAATGATATTACCTCAAAAGAGAAAAGCCTTGAAGATTTGAATGCGAAACTCAAGCGAGAAAAAGATTCATTAAAAAAAATATTACGTAAGAGAAATGAAGTTGATAAGGAAACTCTTTTAGAGCTTATTATTTCAAACGAAACAATCTCTGATTTTTATCGTGACGAACCATCATTTTCCTTTATTCAACAGTCACTATCTGACTCTTTTGATATTATTGATCAATTAAAAGTTCAAATCTATGGCCAAAAATCTGCACTTGAAGAACGGCAAGAAGCAGAAGATAGAGCTAAATATGAACTGCAAGTTGCTCAAAAGGAGATTGAAGTAAAAAAACAAGAACGTGATCAAGCACTAGAATTCAGTGAACAAAAAGAAGCAACTCTTGCTGAGTTTAAAGCAGCTCGTGAAAAAGAAGCAGCAGCGATTAGAAATAAACTCTTTGAACTGCGAGACCTTGCTGGGGGCGGAATTGCTTTTGGTGATGCCTATAAGTATGCTGCTGAAGCAGCAGGAAAAACAGGAGTCAGACCTGCCTTTATTCTTGCGATTCTTGAGCAAGAATCGAATCTTGGTAAAAACGTTGGAACCTGTAACAGAAATACAAATGAGCCAATATGGTCAGAGATTATGCCAGGACCAACATCAGGGTCATGGCGAGATGACCAAACTATCTATAAAGGACTGATGGAGAAGCTTGGGCGACCATTAGTTGGAACGCCATTGTCGTGCCCAATTAAGATAAATGGCTCCTATTCAGGATGGGGAGGTGCAATGGGACCATCACAGTTTATTCCTGCAACTTGGCAAAGTTATGAAAATAGAATTGCAAATGCTGTAGGGACATCGCTAGCAGATCCTTGGAACGCGAGACACGCTATTCATGCAACAGCACTATATGTAGCTGATCTTGGTGCAGGGGCGCAGACGTATACAGCTGAACGTGAAGCTGCATGTAAATATTACTCAGGACGAGGGTGTTCTGACCCGTCAGTGCGTAACGCATTCTATGGTAACGGGGTAATGGATAGAACGGTCCGTATTCAATCAAACATTGATTTGATTACAGAATAAATATTTTTTTAATAGTTGTTGTTACAAGGTCCTTATATAGATATTTTAAACGTTTTAACTAATTTTTTGATACTTTAAGGAGCTCAATAAACTCTTGTAATTATAGTCCGATATGATAGTATCGTTAACATTATGAAAAAAGACATTCATCCACAAGATTATAGAAAAGTTATCTTTCATGATAACGCAAGCGGTGAACGATTTCTTATCTCCTCAACGATTAACTCTGAGGAAACAGCACAATGGGAAGACGGTAACGAATACCCACTTGTAAAAGTAGAAATTTCTTCAGCATCGCATCCATTCTACACTGGGACAGAAAAACGTTTGGATACAGCAGGACGTGCAGAAAAATTCCGAAAACGAATGGAAGCAGCAAAAAAATAACACGCTTGTGTTATTTTTTATTTATTGTTATTTATTATCAAATTTTTGTCATAGCTGATAAATTTGGTATACTTTATAACAATATGGGGGATAATATTACAAAGAGTAAAGGCTCAGAGCATCATTTTACCGACAGAGAAAAAGAAGAGGCGCTAGAAGCATATCGTGAACTTGTCGTGAGTGAAGTACAACGAATGTATGAATTTTATGATAAATATCTGGAACAGGTAAAGCATAAAAATTTTAAAAGTGATAAATATGATTTTGAACTCCATAATCAATTTTCATTTGATGTGGAACAATGCAAAAGACGCATGCTGCATGCGGCTGAGTCAGTACGCAAGAACTATAATGCTCATATCGAAGTCCCGAATTTTGATGTTCTTTTAGAAAACTACCAAAACAACAAATAGCTTCTATAAAAAACCGTAATGGTTTTTTGTTTTGGTAATATATTTATTTATGTTTTAATTAAGAAAAGAAACATATTATAAAAATGAAAAATTGTATATCTGCCTGTATCCTAATAATGATGAGCTACACTTCCTTTTCTCAAAATGATTCACTGAGTGCTCAATATCGTGCACTTTTAAAGGCTGAAAAGGTTATGTACATAGAAGGTGAGCGAAGAATTAGCGAGCTTGATTTTCGCATTAAAAGCTTTCTAGGTGACTACTCATATGCTGTCGTACATAAGATACCTAGTACTGTGTGCGCCAAAAGAGAAGGTTGTAGTTTCTGTCAATCGGTTGAGAGTTCTCTTTTTCTATTGAGAAAAATATCAGATCAGCCAAAAACATACGCATTAATTTACCATCCAGAAGGAGAGGAAAAAGATGTTATGATTTCGGTTGAAATCCAGAAGCGTGAGCCCTATGTTTGGTATTCACGTATTCAATACTTTTATCGATCACCTCAAGTGGGGCTTGTTCCAGATTTTCAAAAAATGAACAATTCTGAAAAAGGCTCACAAGGTTTACTAGATTACACCCAAATATATACACAAATGAGATTTGATTGGGTATATGATGTATTTGATTCGTACTTAAAGAAATCATACAACACTGATTATATGGTCACTAAAATGTAAACAATGCCGCAAGTAATACTTGCGGCATTTATTTTTCACTAGTAGTGATGTGGTATACTTTTGAGTATGGAAATTCTAGAACACGATATAGATGCTATTCGAGATAATCATAGTACCCAGTTTTTTGCTACACAGATTCAAGATCTCATGCAAAAACTTATAGAAACTGAGGAAATGGCCTCTGATCCAGAGATGGCTGAATTAGCCAAGGGAGAGATAAAGAATTTAAAAATTCAGATTAATGCCTACATTGAACAGGCGCAGGATATCATTAAAAAAGAAGAAGAAGCAGATAAAGAATCACCGCGCGAAATTATTTTGGAAATTAGAGCAGGTGCAGGTGGTGATGAAGCGTCATTGTTTGCAAAAGAGATGGCCGAAATGTATCAGCGCTATGCTGAAACACAGCCATGGAGCTGGTCAGTTGTTGACGTCTCTTCAAATGATTTAGGGGGATATAAAGAAGCTTCATTTGAACTAAAAGGAGAGGGAGTTTATGAGCAACTGCAATGGGAAACCGGGGTGCATAGGGTGCAGCGGGTTCCTGAGACCGAGAAACAAGGACGTATTCATACATCAACAATTTCAGTGGCCGTTATGCCTTTGTTTAAACGTACAACGATTGAATTGAATCCAGGTGACCTCGAATTTGAAACATCACGATCAGGTGGAGCAGGGGGGCAAAACGTAAACAAGGTTGAAACAGCTGTTCGCGTTATTCATAAACCGTCTGGACTTGATGTGCGCTCGACCGCACACAGAACGCAATTAAAAAACAAGGAAGCTGCACTTTCTATTTTGAAGTCAAAACTTCAATCAATTAAGGATGAAGAAGAGCGTTCAAAACATGACACTTTGCGTAAGAAACAAATTGGTACTGGAGATAGAAGTGAGAAAATCAGGACATATAATTTCCCTCAGGACCGTATCACTGATCATCGAATAAAAGAATCATGGTCAAACATTCCTGGAATTCTCAGTGGAGACTTTGGAAGAATTCTTAAGGAGCTGCGAAAAAAACAAGATGAACTAGATCAAGAGGAATAAAAACCTCTTTTTTCTTTGTTATAATTCGTATATGAATCACAAACAACAGATTGTACATATTGGAGGAGGGGAGGCATTTAATTCGTATGATCAATACATTAACTATCTACAAAGTGTTCCATTATGGCACATGGAAAAAAGCCAGGAATCTTTGCCTTGGTATAAAAAGTATGGTGAATATTTGAATGAAAAAAAATATGAGTGTATTAAAATCCCTATGCCAAATGATAGCAACGCAAGGTATAATGAATGGAAAATATGGTTTGAACGACATATTCCATTTTTGCGTGATGGAGTAATTCTCGTCGGGCACTCATTAGGTGGAATTTTTCTAGCCAAGTACCTAAGTCACAATACGCTCCTGGTAGATATTGAGCAACTGCATCTTGTTGCAGCTCCTTATGATAATGAAAATAAAAAAGAGCAATTAGCTGATTTTAAGATAACAGAATTTCCTAATGATTTTTACGAAAACACAATTAGTAGAATTCACATCTATCATTCAAAAGATGATACGGTGGTGCCAATCTCAGAATCAGAAAAATATCACAAAGCACTGCCTGAATCCCAATTGCGTATTTTTGATGACCGTTTTCATTTTCTTGACGAGACATTTCCTGAACTATTTGAAAACATTAGGTCAATTTCTGACGAGTAGTAGAAAACAATACATAATTTATAGACATTTTAATGGAGTAACCTATACTATTTATATATGGAAACAACATATTTAGACAAAAAAAATTACATAGAACTATACCGAGAGCAGGCTGGTAAAGACAGAACACAACTCGGAAAAAAACTCGTATATCTATTCCTTGCAACGCTTCTTGCAATGTTTGGTGTTGGTATTGTCGTATCAATAGTATTTGGTGACAATGCTTTCTCAGAGCTACTTATTCAACTTGTTTCATTTTTCGTTACCCTATATTCAATGAAATACCTTCTTAATCTGGTGGATGGTAAGGAAACAAGCTTCCAGGGGGTGTGGGAAAGCTTTACCTGGAAACAGTTTGGGTATGGCCTGCTTGCGTACGTGCTTATGAGCATTGCTATTCTAGCAGGATATCTGTTGTTAATTGTTCCTGGAATTATTTTAACGTATATGTTTGCAATGGTAGTGCCAACTATTGCTGACAACACGACCAAACCACTTGAGGCACTGAAAGAAAGTCGTCGATTAACGCAAGGATATAAGATGAAGATTTTCCTTACCACCTTATCAGTAGCTATTCATTATTACGCACTGCCAATCTTTGCTGTATTGCTTGGTGTTATTGCAGGTATGATGGGAATTATCTGGCTTGCCGGAATATTATTTGCCGTTGCTGTAGGGTTTGGTATTTATGCAAGTTTTGCCCTTATGACATTGGTACCACGAATCTATCGTGATCTAGAACTAATTAAGGGAGCAAAAGAATCTGAACCAGCGGTTGTTGTGGCTGAGGAAAGTGTGGAGACTGAAGACCAAACAGAATACACAGAAGAAAAATAAAAACACATTGCAATGTGTTTTTATTTGCAGAAATTATTATTTTGATATACTATTTCAATCGGCTGGACATATAAATAGCCATATAATTAATGCGCGTGTAGCTCAGGTGGTTAGAGCGCGTCACTGATAATGACGAGGTCCTAGGTTCAAGTCCTAGCATGCGCACCAATATTTATATTTATCAAAATAAGAATCTTTCCTTCCAGAAAGTTTTTTATTTTGATATACTCTCTAAAATAACAATTAATATTTCAAGCAAATGATACGTTTTGGTGTAATATATGAGACACTAAAACAGTGGCTCATACCGACGAAAATTATTCGTCATAATATACTTCATGTGTATGTAACACTTGAAGATACGATTCTTGTAAAATCTGGAAAAAAAATTGACAGCAATCACTATGACTTCAAGGTGTTAAGGAAACTACGTAAAGAGATTATCTTAGTCAAAAAACTTCGCTTTTTTAAGAAAGTTTGTTTTGAAAAAAAGGGTTTTCTAACCTACAAAGAGATTCCTCGCTACAAAGTCTTAGCTCTATACAAGGAGTCTCTGAAAAAAAATAATGTTTACCCCACTTTTGAAGGATGTCTTGTGAAATTTACCTTACAAGGTCGTTCTTTCGGTGAAGGTATGTGTTATGAAAATGAAGACGAATGTCGGGCTGCGTAAAAACGCAGCCTTTTTCTTGCTCAAATAGCTTTGGATGTTATACTACGCGCGACATTCTTTGTAATGTCACACTTATTATGGAGCTCAAGAAGTTGGAACAACAGCGCGATGCATACGCAAGTAAAATATTACCACTGGGAATAAAAATCGCAGTGATTTTTTTAATACCTGCAGCTATCGCCGTTCTTCTTAATAAATTTTTGAATGTGCCTATTCGGTACACACTTCCTGTTGCTTTTCTTCTATCGTGGTATGGAGTTATTATGATCTACCGCAAAACTTCACGCGAAGTTCGCGCATTAGATCAAAAAATAAAGGAGCTCCGTAATCAGGATGTGCGTATGAAGACTGAAGAGGATGTGTCCTCATCGGGGACAGACGCTAATTAGTTATTATTATGAAATTTGGACTAGAGAGGGCATTAACGCCTATACAACCTGACGTCGTATTTACGATTGGAAATTTCAAAGTCGCAAATTCAACCTTAATGATACTCTTTCTTGCAATCGTATTTTTAATTTTTGGGCTAACGTATGTCCGCAAATTTAAACTACGACCAGGAAAACTACAATCAATTGTCGAAATGATCTATGAATCAATTGTTGGTTTAGTAGAACAGATTACCAATAATCGTGAACATGCAAAAAAGATTTTTCCGATTATTGCTTCAATCCTTGTCTATTTTGCGATAGCAAACGTTATTGCAATAATTCCGGGACTAACTGATATTACCTATAACGGTGTCGCTATCATGCGTACACCAACCTCTGATTTCAATACTGCCCTTGGGGTATCATTGGCATCAGTTGTTGCGCTTAATATCATATCATTTCGTTCATATGGATTTATTGGATACCTTGGAACCTTTTTTAATCTAAAAGGAGTGTACCGAGGGTTCAAAAAGAGTGTTATGGATGGGTTTATGGGTCTGATTGATTTGTTCGTTGGACTTCTTAACATCATCGGTGAAGTTGCAAAAGTAGTTTCATTATCATTCCGTTTATTTGGAAACGTATATGCGGGACAAGTGCTCGCCATTATTATTATGGGGGCTTTCGCATATGGATTACCAGTGGTATGGACAGTGATGAGTAGTTTTACTGGTATTTTACAGGGAATGGTATTTGCATCGCTGGTTGCGGTGTACTACACCCTGGCATTAAAACCAGTTGAGGAAACAACAAAAGAATAAACTACATATTTATATTTATTTAACGTATTTTTAATTTTAATTATTATGACTGAAGAATCAGCACGACTAATCGCAAAAGGATTAGCAACATTATCAATGTTTGGGTCAGGTATCGGAGAAGGATACCTTGTAGGAAAAGCGCTTGAAGCAATGGGACGAAACCCAGAAGCATCAGGAGACATCTTTACTAAAATGATTGTCGGAGTTGCGCTTGTAGAGTCTGCAGCAATTTACGCATTGGTAGCATTCTTCCTTATCTAAGGAAGGCTTAACATCAAACCTATACTATTATGATGGACGTACTTAACAATATTGGGTTTGATTGGCAGGTTGCTCTGGCAAACTTTATTAACTTTCTGATTATTTTTTGGATTTTGAAAACATGGGTATTTGGCCCAGTTGAAAAAATTATCAACGAACGAAAGGCGAAAATCGCCGAAGGACTTGAGCAAGCTCAAGAATCAGAAAAGGAATTGCTTCACGCAAAAGAAGCAGCAACCAATGAAATTAAAAGAGCTAAAAGCCAAGCAAACCAAATCATGGCTGAGGCAAAAGACACTGCTGATAATCAAGTAGCACACGCTAAAGATAAAGCCTCACAAGAAGCATCAGCAATTATTGAAAAAGCACATTCTCAAATTGAGAAAGATCGTGTGCATATGGAAAAAGATTTGTATGAAAAAACAGCAGGACTTGTTGCTTTGGGTGTACAAAAAATTCTTCATGAAGAAGTGGATGAATCAAAGAATTCAGAAATTTCAAAACGTGCATTAGAAGTGCTTGCTCAAAAACAATAGGTCTATGGTTAATTCACAAACACTTGCACGGACAGTGCTTGAACTGCAGACAAAACCAGAGCCTGAAAAACATATAGAAGCATTCATTAACTATTTGAAAGAAAATAATTTGATTGGACTTCTACCACAAGTAATTGACCATATTGGTCGTATTACTGAACGTCAGGAGGAAACACAAACGCTTCATATAGCATCGAAGCACGAATTGTCTTCTCATGACATACAAACTATTCAATCGATAACTGGAGCATCTGATGCACCAGTAGAGACGCATATTAATAAAGACATTATTGGTGGCTTTAGCGCAAGCTATGAGGGCTACCTTTATGATGGCAGCCTTGAACACCAAGTGTCACGCCTAAAAGATATGCTCTTGCGATCATAATCGTTACAACATTATTTATGAACACAGAAGCACTAGTTAAAAAATTAGAGACAGAAATTCAAAACTTTCAATCTGATGTAGATGTTACTGAATACGGAATCGTGCAATCTATCGGAGACGGTATTGCGCGCGTTTCAGGACTTCGGGAATGTAAAGCCTCAGAAATGATTGAGTTTGAAAATGGAACCGTTGGTGTTGCTTTAAACTTAGAGGAAGATACCGTCGGTATCATTGTTCTAGGTGATTATCTTTCTATTAAAGAAGGAGATAAGGCAAAACGAACTGGAAAAATTCTTTCAATTCCTGTTGGTGATGCAATTATGGGGCGCGTAGTGAACCCGCTTGCACAGCCGCTTGATGGGAAAGGAGATATTTCAAATACACAGCAGCAACTGATTGAGCGTGTCGCACCAGGAGTGATGACCCGTGAACCAGTTTCAATTCCGATGCAAACAGGTATCAAGGTGATCGATGCCCTAGTTCCAATTGGACGAGGACAACGAGAGTTAATTATTGGTGATCGGCAAACAGGTAAAACTGCACTTGCGATTGATACGATTATCAATCAAAAAGGGCAGAACATGAAATGTGTATATGTTGCTATTGGACAAAAAAAATCCAAGGTAATGCGTCTTGTGCAAAAGCTTGAAGAAGCTGGAGCCATGGACTATACAACTGTTGTACTTGCTGGGGCATCAGACCCATCATCATTGCAGTATATTGCGCCGTATGCCGGAGTAGCTATCGCAGAATACTTTCTTGATAAAGGAGAAGATGTATTGGTGGTGTATGATGACTTAACAAAACATGCTGCAGCATATCGTGAAATTTCACTTCTTCTTCGACGTCCACCAGGACGTGAAGCGTATCCTGGAGATGTATTTTATCTTCACTCACGACTTCTTGAACGAGCATGTCGTTTGAACGATGACAACGGAGGAGGGTCAATTACCGCATTGCCAGTTATTGAAACACAAGGAGGGGATGTATCAGCATACATTCCAACCAACGTAATTTCTATTACTGACGGACAAATCTTCCTTGAAGCAGGACTCTTTAACAAAGGTATCAGACCAGCAATTAATGTTGGACTATCGGTATCACGTGTAGGAGGAGCAGCACAAACAAAAGCAATGAAGAAAACAGCTGGACCAATGAAGCTTGCACTTGCGCAATATCGTGAGCTTGAATCATTTGCCCAGTTTGGATCAGATCTTGATCCTCAAACAAAGAAAACGCTTGATCATGGAGCAAAATCAGTGGAACTTCTTAAACAGAAACAATACAGCCCAATCACCATGCCAAAACAGGTTGCATCAATTTATGCCCTGAATAATGGTCTTCTTGAAGATATTGATATGGCTGATATTCAAAAATGGGAAGAAGGATTTTACTCATTCCTTGAAGCATCTAAAGCATCACTCCTTGAGGGTATCCAAAAAGGGTGGAGCGATGATGTTCAAAAGGAATTGAAAGAAGCAATTTCTGAATACAATCAACTGTTTAACGGTTAAGTTACGGCTTTACCACTAAGGTTATGCAAACAAAAACGATTAAACAAAAAATGAGATCAGTCCAAAACATTGGAAAGATTACCAAAGCAATGGAAATGATCTCTGTGTCAAAAATGAAAAAATCTGTTCAAAAAAGAACGGCCTCCCAGTCGTTTGCAGATCGCTCATTTGAACTGTTGGAAAACCTTCATGTGCACAAAAATCTTACTCATCCGTATCTTGAAACACGGAAGGGAAATAAAATACTTCTCGTAATCATTGCCTCAAACAAAGGGTTATGTGGAGGGTATAATATGAATGTTTCAAAACAGGTTACTCAGTTTAAAAATGAACACACAAATTTCACTATTGATGCTATTGCTGTCGGAAAGCAATCCGAAAAGATTGCCCGACGTAATGATATCAATGTAATCGCAAGTTTTAACGAGCTTTCTGATTATTACACTAGTGGTGAGGTGCGTTCGGTTCTGAAAACAATTACTGATACCTATGACAATGATGACAATTACCAAAGCGTAGTTGTAGCCTATACACAATTTGTATCGTCATTGTCGTTTGATGCGACAGTCACACCTTTTATTCCACTAAAGGTAGATGTTGCACAAAAATTGGCACACATTGAAGCTGATACAAATAGCAAACGAAAATTTGCTTTGTATAGCTTTGAACCTGACGAACAATCTGTACTTAATGCTGCTGTTCCAGCGGTACTGATGACAGTGATTTATCAGCTCTTACTTGAATCTTTGGCATCAGAACACTCAGCACGAGTGATGGCGATGCGCAATGCATCAGACAATGCGTCTGATATGTATGATGAACTCAAGTTAAACTTTAACCGAGCGCGACAAGCGGCGATTACCCAAGAAATCTCAGAGATTGTTGGGGGGTCATCTGCGGTATCGTAAATCGGATCTTAATTATGAAAAAAGGACACATTACACAAATTATTGGGCCTGTTGTTGATGTACGGTTCGAAGGATCAGAATTACCAGCATTGTATAATGCACTGCACGTACAAAATGGTGATGATACATTGGTTCTCGAGGTACAACAACATATCGGTATGAACGAAGTCCGCACGATTGCGATGAGTATTACTGACGGTCTGAAACGAGGAGATGAAGTATTTGATACAGGATCTGCTATTTCAGTACCCGTTGGCTCTGCTGTGCTTGGGCGAATGTTTGACGTTACAGGGGCACCAATAGACAACAAACCAGCTCCAGAGGGAGCTGAAGTGGCACCTATTCACCGGGCATCACCATCATTTGATGAACAATCAACAGAAACCGAAGTTCTTGAAACAGGAATCAAGGTTATCGACCTTATCTGTCCATTCCTAAAAGGAGGAAAGGTAGGTCTGTTTGGTGGAGCGGGGGTAGGAAAAACCGTTATCATCCAAGAGCTTATCAATAACATTGCTAAAGCTCACGGAGGATATTCTATGTTCGCTGGAGTAGGGGAACGTACTCGTGAAGGGAACGACCTCTACAAAGAAATGGAGGAGGCAGGAGTGTTAGATAAGACAGCTCTTGTTTTTGGTCAAATGAATGAGCCACCAGGGGCACGTGCACGTGTTGCATTGTCTGCACTGACGATGGCAGAACACTTCCGTGATAAAGAGGGACAAGATCTTCTTCTCTTCGTGGATAATATCTTCCGGTTTACGCAAGCTGGTTCAGAAATTTCTGCGCTTTTGGGACGTATTCCATCAGCGGTAGGATACCAACCAACACTTGCTTCTGAGATGGGAGGATTGCAAGAACGAATTACCTCAACCAAGAACGGATCAATTACCTCTGTTCAGGCAGTATACGTTCCAGCGGATGACTTTACCGATCCAGCGCCAGCAAATACCTTTGCTCACCTGGATTCGACGGTGTCATTGAACCGATCACTAGCTGAAATTGGAATCTACCCAGCGGTAGACCCACTTGAATCAACATCAACTGTTCTTGATCCACAAATTGTTGGAGATGAACACTATGCTGTTGCACGAGGCGTACAGGGAGTACTTCAAAAATACAAAGACTTGCAGGATATTATTGCAATTCTTGGTATGGACGAATTGTCTGACGAAGACAAGCTGACGGTTGCTCGAGCACGTAAGATTCAAAAATTCCTATCACAACCATTCCATGTGGCTGAACAATTCACTGGAATGACGGGAACCTACGTAAAACTTTCTGATACAATTTCTTCATTCAAAGAAATTCTTGAAGGAAAATACGATCACATTAACGAAAATAGTTTCTATCTAAAAGGATCTATTGATGAAGTTCTGGAAGCTCATGCTGCGGCCGAGGCCGAAGCAAATGCTGAAGGAGCCACAGCGTAACGTTACTTTGTATTATGTCAGATAAACAATTACAACTGACTGTGGCAACACCACTTGCCGAAGTGTACAAAGAAATGGTTGATCAAATTACGGTGACAACCGCAAACGGTGAAATTACTATTTTACCTGACCACGTACCTTTGGTGGTACCGCTTGACCTTGGTCAAGTAATGGTCAAAAAAGGAAATCACGAAGAGTTTCTTTCTATCGAAGGAGGGATTCTCGAAGTGCGTCATACCCATGATGTGGTGATTCTTTCAAATCGCGCAGATAATGTATCTAAACTAGATATTCAAACTGCTGAAGATGCATATCAACGAGCCAAGGATTTGATGCAAGAAAAACTTGATCCAAATGAAACAGAGTATGCTGCTTTGGAAAAGAAGATGGCGTATGAGTTGAATAAGGTGAAAATTGCGTCACGCCGCGGTCAACGACGTTAAAAAACTATAAAATAAGCAGATAGCTTTGTTGCTTTCGGTGCTCGCACATTCATCGTACAGATTCGTACGTCTCATGTGCTCGCACCTTAGCGCCTCGCTCTCTACCTCATTTTATGGTTTTTAGTTTGCAAGATTTTTGTTTATTTTTGAAAATACGTTCTCGTTCTTACATTATAATAAATAGCGCTTGGACGCTCGCGTGCTTTTTTCCTGCAAATATATTCTATTTTTCAAATTCTGAAACCAGATTACTTTTTTTCGATCCTTAAAACATAGAATTTGAAACTTACTACTATAAAAAATACCACCTACAATTGTAGGTGGCTTATATTGCCAAGCTGTTTTACAGCTCCGAATCTTATTCAATTTTTGTTTTAGTTCCAACTAAATCAATTAGATTAACTAAGTGATTATATACTTCCTCCCAAGTCCCTGTATAAGTATCGTCAAGATAAGTAAAATTAGTTCTCCTCTCGTGTTTCTCAGGTTGATACCTAATTCTTTTCAACTTACCCATTAACTCATCTTCACTCCAGATACAATTACCAGCACTTCCATATACTTTAATTACAGCTTCATTACCAAGGCAAAAATTTACTATTAGATTAAAAGGTATTTCTCCATTTGGGATTGATTCAGGCCACCAATTAAATATAGGGTCTCGTAACCATTGTTCAGTACAAGCCATTGTATGAAATGCAATTACTGTATTAAGTTCAAAAAATTGCTCATTGTCATACGAATAACTCACGTACTCAAAATCACTTAAACTAGGATTAGTATCACACACATTATAATCAGCATCCTTAAGTGGATCTGGAAACATCACAGAGCAATATGGTGTTAAGGCTCTTAGTTTTTCTTCCCACTGATTAATTAAATCTGGAAAATTCTTTAGAGCTTTTGTTAACTCTGGATTAATTTCTTTCAAATTATCAGTTGTTGGTATCATATATTTAGTTTTATTTTGTTATTTAATTGTTTCTGTTTCGATTCTTTTGAATCATCATCAGCACAAATACACATTTGTGGACAGAAAGGGCTTTCATTTCTGATTGCCCTGCGGTTTCTAAAACCTGCTGAGTTTAATAATCACAACCCATATCTTCGAGAGTTTCTTTTTCGTCGAGTAATTTCTTTTCATATTCTTCACGAATATCTAGAAAAGTTCGATTTTTGAATTCTCTTTCATGGACGTTACAATATAACATCCAATCTTGATATTTTTTATCATCTAGTCTCATGGTAATCTTTTTTCCACAAAGAGATGCAACAAATAAGGTGCAACCTTGCGCGGTGAAAAATTTAATTTTTTCACCTTGATACTTAAGACTAAATCCACACCCCCATGATGCAATTGCGATTAATTTGATAGTTTCACTATTCATTATGTTGTATTTCTCATTGTTAATATCTTTTAGGTTAAACAATAAATTTATATGTACTTGACTTAATATATAATATACACATTTATATTTTTATGTCAAGTAATATATTGATAGCTTTTATTGTGTTGGTATAATTTCCATATGAACAAAAATACAAAAATTATAACAGGAATCATTGCAACAGCAGTATTGCTTGCTGGGTTGATGGTGGTGCTTTCAGCGCAATCATTTTCAAGCCAAGGGAAATATGTTGAGGTAAAGGGGTTATCAGAGCGTATCATTAAGGCTGATCGAGCCATTTGGACCATGAGCTTTGAGGTCAAATCAAATGACAGCACGGACCTGTATCGACAAATTGCTAATCAGGTAGATGGTGTAACGTCATTCCTAAAGGATGCAGGATTTACTGATGCTGAAATTAGCAGCTCACCAGCCAGCACCTACCAAGATACCTATAATCAGGCACAATACCGCTATAACGCACGCATGTCAGTGTCAGTCTATACAGATAAGATTGATTTGGTAAAAGAAGCATCAGAAGAAACGTTGTCATTAATTGAAAAAGGAATTGTCATTAATGATAGCTACGTGAATTATGAAATTGCTGACATTAATCAGTACAAACCAGACATGCTTGAAGAAGCTATTGGTAATGCCCGTGATTCAGCACAACAATTTGCTGATGATTCAGGTGCATCTATAGGAGATATTGCCAGAGCAAACCAAGGAGTCTTCGCTATTACAGAAAAAGATCCCGCATCACCAGAAATGAAAAAAGTTCGCCTTGTCTCGACGTTACGATATCTTATCGACTAAAACACCAACTAGGTGTTTTTTTAAATATCGTGAAATGCGGTGATAGTTATTCGATTCTTTTCTCTCTGTGGTATAGGGTATACTGTGTTCATGAATATACCGAATGATGTACTTGAAAATTTTAAAAAAGAAGCCGGTGAAGAGCCAATAGCAATGACAACGGTGGGTAAACAAATAAGTAAAAGAAGTTTAAATATTGTCTTAGCTATTCTTATTGGAGCATCTTTGTTAATGATGGTGACCATCTTTTATACCGTTTCAAAAAATGGCGCGGACGTACCTTTATTATTAAACCAACTGCTTTCTGGAAATATCAATAGTAAGAACAATTTCCTCTTATTCATTCCCTTTATTATACTTGCAGATATTTTTTGGATTTTTGTTATTAAACAGAAATCAAAGGTGCCAGAGTATTTTGCAATAATTGATACTGGAATCCTAAGGCAACGCAAAGATGAACTTAAAAAATTCCCCTGGACTCAATTCACTGGAAAAGTACAGCATTATGATGATACTGTTTATGGTTCACTCATCTATGAACTAAATACTTTTCGCATTACCGCAAAAGGAAAGAAACGACAAGAAAAACTTTCACTAAGCGATATATACTCTTCACGTTCAGTAAAAAATATTATTGATAGTCATCTAAAATAAAACATCGTACGATGTTTTATTTTAGATACAATAATATTTGCATTAAATATTATTAATGTCATAATTATGAAAACTTTAAATAAATTTTAATATGAAAAGAGCACTTAATACTGGAATTTATGAACGAACGGGGTCTGATTATTTATCACCTCAATCATTTTATGTGGCCTTAGCGCTATCTGTTATATGGGGCCTCGTTGCGACAGCTGTTGCTGGCTACTATTCTTTGAAAAGTGGCTATAACCCAACTTCATGGGTTGAAGTTCTATTAATTGGATTAGGTATTCCTCTTTTTGGAATATTTATCTCTTTGAAGAATAGCAATCCAATTATCTCATTCCTTGGATACCAGTTGGTATGTATTCCGTTTGGAATCATTCTTGCACCAACACTGCAACAATATAGTCCTGACGTTGTAGTAAATGCATTAAGTATCACTGCCGGAATAACTTTTGTAATGGGTATGGCCGGATCTATTTTCCCAAATATTTTCAGTAAATTAGGCGCACCATTGTTTCTTGCACTTGCATGTCTTGTGTTAATAAGAATTCTTCAGATATTCATTCCTGAATTAGATTTTACATGGATTGATTATATTAGTGCAGGAATTTTCAGTTTATATATAGGTTATGATATGTACCGAGCTAGTGAAGTACCAAAGACACTGGATAATGCTATTGATTTAAGTGTACAACTATATTTAGATATCATTAATCTTTTTCTTTCTGTTTTAAGAATACTAGGAAGAAGCAATGATTAAATATGAATACCCGATCTTTTTTAGGTTGGGTATTTTATTTTTATTAAATACGATATAGTTAATAGGTATGGAACATGAAGAAAAAAAGATTGAAGAAAATTTTGAAGTAGAAAAAGTAGTTGAAGTAGAACCAGCAGTTGCGCCAGTTATGACAACTAAGGACTGGTTGTGGACTCTGATTCTCATTTCTCTACCGATTGTTAATGTTATAGCAGTTATCGTGTGGCTTACCAGCGACACGACAAATAAGAATAAAAAGAATTTTGCTCTTGCCTCAATTATTTTGATGGTGATTGGGTTTATCCTTTCAATTATTTTTAGTGCGGTACTAATGAACTTTGTTCAAAATCAAATGACATATAATCTTGAGTCATATCAAGAATTTGAACAGATTGATTTTGATAATATGCAGGAATTTGAATCATCAACAAACACAACGTTAGAAATGGATTATGATAACATCAGAGTAATTGGTGAATAATATTTAAACCAATAAAAAAGCCTGTTCAGAACGAACAGGCTTTTGTCATGCACACGATGGATGTACATGCTGAGAACCCTTTCTATACATATTAACTAACTTAAATTTCAATTATGAAAATGAAGGGGAGTCTCAGATAAAAAGAAGAGCTTTATTTCTATCATATACTAATTTTATTTAAAATAAATAGTCGTGTTATTATAGAACAGCAATGTTTATTCACGAAAAAGAAATTAGAAACCTTGATTTACCATTAGGTGAGTATGCAGTATTTGGAAGTGGGCCAATGGCAGTACGTGATATACGTGACGCTACTGATGCTGATATTCTTGTGAGTCAAAAGTTGTGGAACCATCTTGTAAATATGTATTCTGAAAACCTCACCAGCAATCCGCAATCTATTAGAATAGGCAATATTGAGATCTTTAAACAGTGGATTATTGGTGGGGTTATGTACCCAGCAGATGAAATAATTAAAACAGCAGAAATAATTGATGGTATTGCCTTTGCAAATTTAAATTGGGTACGTAAATGGAAGTCTCAGGGATTTAGAGAAAAAGATCTAGAGGATGTGAAATTGATAGATTCTTATCTAAAAAAATAATCAGCAGAAATAAAATGAAAAAACTATGCTCTTGCTTCAACTATTTTGAGTATAGTTATGGTGTAATTTACAGAATTAAAAAACAACTACATAGTTGTTTTATTTAATTTTTACATAGGTTTTTTACAGTACTGTGCTACTCTTGGGCAAGCAACAATCTATGAACAATACTATTACAACATTTGAAGAGCTTGGATTATCTCAGCACTTACTCACAGCTTTGGAAAAAAAGGGTTACGAAAAACCGAGCCCAATCCAGGCTGGAGTTATTCCGCTCCTCCTCAGCGGTAATAAAGATATCATTGGGCAAGCTAAAACAGGTACTGGTAAAACGGCTGCTTTTGCATTACCGCTTCTTGAGATGATTGATTCTCAGAAAAATGAGATCCAGGCCATTGTTATGGCACCAACCAGAGAACTTGCGATTCAGGTCGCAGAGGAGATTCAGTCGTTTGTTGTTGAAACGCCAGTAACCGTTCAAACAATTTACGGAGGAAATCCTATGCGAACAGAAATTCAAGGTATTAAACGAAAACCAGCCATTGTAGTAGGTACACCGGGGCGAATACAGCATCACATCCGAACTAATGTTTTAAAATTGGGAACTGTAAAATACTTTATTCTTGATGAGGCTGATGAAATGCTTAATTTCGGATTTAGAAAAGAAATTGAATCAATTCTTGCTCTGACATCTGAAAATAGACGCGTATTATTATTTTCGGCAACCATGCCGAAAAGTATTCTTGAGATTGCAAAAAATCACATGGGTGAATATGATACGGTGAAAATTGAGTCAAAGGAAATGACCAATAATGATATTACTCAGAAATATTTTTGTATTCAAAATTCAGATCGAATCGAAGCATTAGCTCGTATTATGGCTGCTGAATCTCATTTCTACGCCATTGTGTTTTGTCGTACCAAACGAGAAACTGACAAGGTAGCAGCAGAGTTACGCGGGAAGCAACTGCGTGTCGAAGCCATTCATGGAGATATTGATCAAAAAGCCAGACAAAATATTTTGCAAAGATTTAAATCTGGGATGACCAAAATATTAGTTGCGACTGATGTTGCAGCGCGCGGTATTGATATCGCAGAACTCAACTATGTGGTCAATTTCTCACTTCCTGAAGGTTATGAAATTTATACCCACCGCATCGGACGCACCGGAAGAGCTGGGAATAAGGGAACAGCAGTAACCTTCCTGCAAGGAAATGAGCTAGGTCGTCTAAGGTATTTCGAAAAGAATCTTGGTACTAAACTAGAAAAAGGAATATTGCCTGATGCTATGACTATTGTAGAGCATAAAAAAGGACAATTAATTGAAAATATTGAGCACACTTTGAATAATGAAAGCTTAATATCAATCAAGCCTATAGCTGAATCATTACTAGAAGAAGGAGATCCTGTGGAGGTGATATCTGCACTTTTGCACAGTATCTATGGTGATGAATTTAATCCGCACACCTATACGACCATTCATGAAGATAAGGCTTCATCTGGTAGGTCAAGATCTGGGGGTAACAATAGTCGTGGTGGGTCAGCTAGAGGAAGGGCCAGATCAAACGGTGGACGTAAGAAGGTTGGTAGCAAGAGCTATGGATCTCGGCCTCGAACTAATATTGGTTCACAACACAGAACTGCTAAAAAGGGTTCAGGAAATAGCAAAGGATTAAAATTAGGAAAGCGCGGAAAAAACGCGTATAAAAAATAACGATGTGCTTGAGATCGGACCTCAAGCATTTTTATATATACACCTTTGTTATACTCTAAGAATAGTAAAACATTAGCTACGAAAAGAATAATATGAAATTCATCACCGGAAACAAAAACAAATATAAAGAAATGCTCTCTGTTTTACCTGAACTAGAGCAAGTTGATATAGATATTCCCGAGATACAAGAGCTTGATGGTAAAAAGGTAATCGAAGCAAAAATCCATGAAACCAAGAAATACTTGAAAGATAATGAAGAGTTTATTGTTGAAGATACATCGTTAGTAATTAATGAGATGAATGGAATGCCAGGGCCTCTTATTAAATGGTTTTTAAAATCATTAGGGCTTGAAGGTATATGGAACCTTGCAAAAAATCTCAACGACAAATCAGCAGTAGCTACAGTAATTATTGGATATTATTCTGTCGATGGCCTAATTAGTTTTTTTGAAGCTCAGATAGAAGGTCATATCTGTGAGCCGCGCGGTGAAGGCTTCGGTTGGGATTCATTATTTATCCCTAAGGGCTCAGATAAAAGTTTTGGGGAAATGACTTATAAAGAAAAATCTGAATTTAATGCACGCATACGGGCTGCGAAAGAGTTACAAAAATATAGAGATAAAAAATAACCCCCAGGAATAGCCTAGGGGTTTTAGTGAGCAACCAAATTAACCATCACAAGGATACTCACTAGTGCAGCTTAAGTTCAACCAACAAACAAAAAACTACTATTGAATTAAAAGCTACTGATAACATATTTTAGATTTATTAACACTTTAAATCGAAGGTGAAACCAGTAGCTTTGTTTATCTCAATAATATCTATTTTATGCTAATGAGCAAGGTTTTTGCTATACTACAAACATGGAAGAATTTAAAAAAGACTATTCTCATTTATCAGCACTGTATATAAACACCACCCTGAAAAAGAGCCCTAGACAAAGCCATACTGATGGATTAATGGGGTTATCAAAATCTATTATGGATGCCAACGGTGTTTCAACTGAAATTATCCGGCTAGTTGATCATAATGTTGCGCCTGGAGTATATCCTGATATGACTAAACATGGAGTCGAATCAGATGAGTGGCCAGAACTATTCAATAAAATAGCAGCAGCTGATATTTTGGTTATTGGAACACCGATCTGGCTAGGTGAAAAAAGTAGTGAATGTACTAAACTAATCGAGCGATTGTATGCACACAGCAGTGAGAAGAACGACAAAGATCAATACTTTTATTATGGCAAAGTTGGGGGAGCTCTCATTACCGGAAATGAAGATGGGGTGAAGCATTGTGCAATGAGCATCTTGTATGCTCTTCAGCACATTGGCTACACGATTCCCCCGCAGGCTGACGCTGGGTGGATAGGCGCTATTGGGCCAGGACCAAGCTACTGCGACGAAGAGAGTGGGGGACCAGAAAATGATTTCACTAACAGGAACACTACTTTTATGACATGGAATTTGATGCATATGGCAGCACTACTAAAAGATAATGGCGGAATACCAGCTCATGGTAATCAGAAATCAGCATGGGAAAATGGTGAGTCAATGGATTTTCCAAATCCTGAATATAGATAATTATGAATAAAGAAAATAAAACAACAACAGAAGAAGTTAGCGATGCAGACATTCAGGACGAGCTTGTACATGAGATTGAAGAATTAAAAGAGGAAGTTCATAAACAAAATTCTTTCATGAGAGGGTTTTGGGGGGGTATTATCAGAGGGGTAGGATATGCAATTGGTGCCACATTATTGTTTGGACTCTTGATAACTATTTTGGCGTATATTGTGCGAACATCTGATGCAAGCTGGGTTCAAAGCTTGGCAGACTGGGTTCAATTAGATGAGGTTATTGATTAGCTATATGAAAAAATTACTGAGTATATTAAATGTAATAGTAGTTCTTGGAACTATTTACTGGAATTATTTCATCGCACAAAATGGCATTAATGGAAATACTATTACAGAAATTAGCAGTATGTATAGTTCAGCATTAACACCAGCAAGCTACGCATTTTCGATATGGGGACTTATCTTTGCTGGATTATTATTGTACGCAGCATACTACGTCTATAGAGCATTTGTTAAAAAAAATGTAACAAATATTGAGGCAAAAGAAATAGTCCTGGTTACGCTTGTGAATATTGGTAATATTTTTTGGTCATACGTAAATCTTAGTGAATGGATTGGCTGGTCAGTTTTGATTTTAGCAGGTATGACGTATTTGCTATACAAAGCTATTCAAAATTCTAATATAGGTCGCTATGATGCTTCTACACAAATAATTACTTGTGTCTGGTGGCCAATTGGATTATATGGAGGGTGGACACTGGCTGCTACATTTGCAAACCTTGGACAATATTTAGATTTCGTAGGATGTGACAATCTTTGTATAAATTCACTCGCATATGCTTATATAGCATTGATTATTCTTGCTGTCGTATATATGTATGTTCTCATAAAGCATAATTTACGTATCACTGTTATGGTTGGGGTGTGGGCAACAACAGCAGTAGGTTTTGCAAATTACCCTGATAACTTTTTACTAAGCTTGTTTGCATGGATTTGTGCACTTGCTCTTTGCATTCTCGCTGCTTTGCATGCGTATAAAAATAGAAAAACTCTACCTTTTCTAAGGAAATAAAGGAATCGCCATAAGTGTTATTGCATAAATACTTAACATGTTTATAATAAACATGTTAAGTATTTTAATTATTCTATGAAATCGAAAACAGGGAGCGAATTTAATATTATAAAAAAGATGTCTTTTCTTATTAATTCTTTCGAGCGAGAAGTGTTAAATAGATTAGATGAAAAGAGTATACCCATAACTCGTATACGATTTGGTATTTTATATCAGCTATCACAAGAAGGGTCGGTTGAACAAAAAGCACTAGCTGAGTGGAATAGTGTAACACCCCAAGCTGTCCACAGACACATACACTGGCTTGTGTCACATAACTATCTTAAAAAACAGATACACAAAAAAGATGGGCGCAAGTATGATCTTATTATTACTACAAAAGGGTTTCGTTTAATGAGTGAGTGTCATACAATAATAACAACAGTTACTCAAGATTTTTTCTCTAATCTGGATAAGAAAGAGAGAGCGCAATTGGACACATTGCTTGATAAAACAAAATTTTATCCTTTTAACATTTAAATTATGAAATTCAATAAAAAAATTAAAAAAAGATATCTTATAGGTGCATTGCTAGTGATTGTTGCCATTATTGCTGGGGTAGTTTTTGCAAAGAAAAGCAATGAGCTTTCTCGTTACGTTGTCGGTAGCGCTGATGTTTCTGATGAGCTTATTTTGGCTGGTATTATTAACGCAGAAGACCGAGTTGATCTTGGTTTTGCGAGCTCTGGAAGGGTGAAGTCAGTGAATGTAAAAGAAGGAGAACGTGTTCAAAAAGGACAAATTATTGCTGAAATCGAACAAAATAGACTGGCTGCAGATTTAAATCAAGCTCAGGCAAATTTAAATTTTGTTCAAGCTGATGTTCAAGCAGAACAAGAGCAATCACGAGTGGAAACTTCATTATTAACCAAAGCAGCACGCCTTCAAGAACAAAATAAAGTAGTAGAAACAGCCTACCAAAATTTATTGAATAATGATTTGCAGGCATATCCAACAGGAACTGAAAATAGAAATGTTGAGGCACCAGATATTTCAGGATCATATCAGGCAGATGAACAGGGTGAGTATATGCTTGAAATGTATAATTCTGGATCACGCTCAGGGTATTCCTTTAGGTTGTCTGGGTTAGAATCAGGTACCTATACTGCAGAAAACTATGCCCCTGGAAAACTTGGTGAACGAGGTTTATTCGTAACCTTTGGTGAAGAGAGTAATTATGGAAATACTGATTGGGTGGTACCTATTCCAAATACACGATCAACAACATACCGTGCAGTAAAAAATGCATATGATACAGCTGTTGCCACACGAGCTCGAATTGAAGCAGAATCAGAAACCTCGATTGTTGAAAATGCAGTAGCTGCAAATGCAAGTGACGAGCGAGAAGCGGCTCGAAGAGCCCAAGCTCGTGCTCAAGTAAATGCTGTCGCTGCACAGCTCGGTGATGGGAAGATTAGAGCACCATATTCTGGTATCGTAGGAAGAAATGACCTTGTGGTAGGAGATATTGTTTCTGGATTTACACCATACGTTACAATGTTTAAGGATGAAGAAAAAATTCTTGAATTAAGTGTCCCTGAAATTTATATCAATCGAGTTGAAGAGAATAATGAGGTGGCAATAAGCCTTGATGCCTATCCTGATGAAGAGTTTACAGGGACGGTTACTTCTATTGCTATCGTCGATACAGAGGTAGATGGGGTTCCTGTATATGAAACTGATGTTCGGATAGATACCAACGACAGCAGAATCAGAATCGGGATGAATGCAAAAGCAAAAATAGTTGCTGAGGAAGTAACTGATGTTATTGCCATTCCAAAACACTATACACAAGAAAAATCTGATTCAGTTTTTGTATTAGTTGAAACACAAGAGCGACCTCAAAAATATGAACAAAGAATAATCACGACAGGGTTTACCGGAAATAATGGTTTGATTGAGGTTACGGAGGGCTTATCAGTTGGCGATGTTATTCTTTTAGAAAAAGAATAAGCGTATGACTTTTTTTAAAAAAATTTCACGCTTTGCAAAAGTAGGTTCTTTTTTAGGAATACGACAGATTAAAAGAGGAAGTATTTGGATTAATCTGTTAATTATTTCAATCATGACACTCACCTTTTTATCGCTGGTTGTTATTCCTGGAATACTTGTTGGATTGACAGAAGGAAGTTTTGAGCAGAATAGAGAGTATTTAACAGGAGATGTATATCTTACAACACTGCCAGATGAAGAAGCTATTGTTAACACTCAAGATATTATACGGGTGCTTGATACGCTTCCTGAGGTTCAGGATTATAGTGTACGTTTTAAAATTGGCTCGACCGTAGAGTCAGGATATTTATACCGAGATGATTTTTCAGAAGAAGTAGAAAGTTTAAGTGTGAGTGCCTTTGTTATTAATCCTGAACAGGAGGAGGCAACGACAGGACTTTCAAACTTTTTGGTAGAAGGAGAGATGCTTTCAAGTAATCGCTCTGGTGAAGTGCTAATCGGGTCTACGCTCCTGCAAAAATACTCTAATTTTTCTGACCTTTTTGAACCACTTTCTGATGTTGAAGTTGGACAAGCAGTAAAAATCACCCTACAAGGAGAAGTGAAAGATGAGTTTCAGAGAGAACAGCAGTTACTAAACGGTAATGATGATTTTGGGCAAACAACTGAATTTATTGTTAAGGGAATTATTGACTCAAAGGTTGGTGAATTATCTTCATCTATCTTTATTACCGAGCAGGACTATCGAAGAATCGCAAAAAAAAGAAGCTTGCAGGCGCAAGAAATTGTTATTAAACATGACGGTTCATTAAATGATGAACAGTTTAAGGAGATTGCTTTGTCGTATGATTTTGGGCGCTATGCAAAGGTAAGAACAGCCACAGAAGCTATTCCTAAATTTTTATCTGATGTGCAGCAAACGTTTGGTCTTTTGGGTAATATGATTGGATTTGTTGGTATTGTTGTTTCTTCAATTACTATCTTCATCGTTATATACATTAATGCCTTAACACGAAGAAAATTTATTGGGATTTTAAAAGGAATTGGAATATCAGAAGGGGCAATTGAATTTGCGTATATTATGCAATCACTTTTCTATGCACTTTTTGGAATAGGTTTAGGACTCCTACTCTTGTATGGATTTATGGTTCCATTCTTTGTGCAGAACCCAATTGACTTTCCATTTAGTGATGGAATTCTTGTTGCCGATTTGATCCCAACATTAACGCGAGCTGGAATTCTCATGGCGGTAACAATGATTGCTGGATTCCTGCCAGCACGGATTATTGTCAGACAAAACACTTTAGATTCAATTCTTCAACGATAATATGATTACAGCAAAAAATCTAACAAAAACATACGTCAGTGGCGAAATTGTAACTCCCGTACTTAAAGGTATAGATATGGATATAAAGAAAGGAGAGTTTGTTGCAATCATGGGAAAGTCCGGAGCTGGTAAATCAACGCTTTTATATCAGATTAGTTTATTAGATATCCCAACCGAAGGAAGGATTATCGTTGCTAATACAGATATATTAAACTTGTCGGAATCAGACCGGACGAAGTTTCGCCTTAAAAAGCTTGGATACATTTTCCAAGATTATGCTTTAGTACCCGAATTAACAGCTGAAGAAAATGTAGCAATACCGCTTCTGATGCAGGGGATTCCTCACAATGATGCAATACAGCAAGCTCGGAAAATTATTGATTCTATTGATATGGCTGGAAAATATACCAATCGACCTAACCAATTATCAGGGGGTCAGCAGCAACGTATTTCAATCGCTAGGGCTATTGTGCAATCACCTGAAATTTTATTTGCAGATGAACCTACGGCAAACCTTGACTCTGCATCATCAGAACAGGTTATTGAATTAATGCGTGACCTTCATGTGAAAGGTCAAACCATTGTTATGGTGACTCATGAGCCGGAATATACAAAATACTGCGATCGAATTATTTATTTAGATGACGGAAAAATAATAAGCCACGATTATAAAATACAATAAAGTTATTGTATTTTTTTATTTGTATGTCAAAATAAATATAAATAAAACTGTATACAATGAGAATGATTATTAATGCTAAAAAACAGAAAGCTGGCTTTTTTCATCAAAATAAAAATCTTGCTGACTCTTACACCATAGAATCTTCGCTACTAAAGTTAAAGGAGTATGAAAATTTAATGCGGAAAGTTGATATTGAAAAAAATGTTATAAAAATATTCAAAACCCAAGTGCTACCTACTAGGTATAAGGGTGGATTGACAACATTACTTCTAGCAACTGAGCTATTTCCTGATATTGTTTCTTTTGTAAGAAACAAGGAGTTTGAAGAGTATCAGATAAGAATCTGCTCTTCATTTACTGAATTAGGAACAAAATGTTGGATAGAAACACTTTCTGTTGATGGAGAACATGAATGGCTACAGGCAAGCGAGGATTTTTATCATCAAATGACAATAAATGATTTTATTTCAAAACTTTATATTTATGAGATGATTGACTTTAGTCTTTTCAAAAAAATGGTTCACAATGCAAGTCAATATGATCTAACTCCTTCATAAAGTGAATACATACAGCCCGGATTTTAATAATTCGGGTTTTAAATTTATTCGTTTAAATTAAGATGTAGTCATGACACCTTACAAGAAAAAAAAGAGAAAAGAACGAATTCAAAAAATGCTTAAGGTTTTTAAAAAGATGTTTCCTGATCCAATTTCTGAACTTAATTATACGACTGACTTTGAATTTCTTGTTGCGGTTATTCTTTCAGCGCAATGTACTGATAAACGTGTAAACATTGTTACGGAAAAATTATTTAAAAAATATCCAAGGATTCAAGATTACGCACAAGCTGACATAAATGAATTTGAACAAGATATCTTCTCAACAGGATTTTATCGCAACAAGGCAAAAAATGTTATTGCAGCAGCCAAAATGGTATTAGATGAATTTAACGGAGAATTACCTAAAAATTTAAAAGATCTAGAGCGCATACCTGGAGCCGGACATAAAACTGCAAACGTTGTGCTTTCTAATTTATACGACATTCATGAAGGTATTGCCATTGATACCCATGCAATCCGTATTGCGAGAAAATTTGATCTTGTTGATCCACCTTATACACCAGTATCTATAGAGCGAGACCTTATGGAACTAGTACCTCAATCAGAATGGGGGAACATGAACCACTACCTGGTACTATATGGTCGCTACCACGCACCAGCCCATGCGAAAGAAGTGCATGATGAACTTACCAAGATTTATCCTAAAGCAGCATATAAGGTTGATCCGCTTCCTAAAAAAATATCTGATAGAATATAGGTATGTTAATTACATCTATATCAGGTATACGGGGAACCATTGGCGGAACTCCGCATGAAAATCTAACGCCAGTTGATATTGTAGGGTTTATTTCTGCATACGGGACCTGGCTGCAATCCCGATATTCTTCTCCGCGCGTGGTAATAGGGCGTGATGGGCGAGCTTCTGGGAATATGATTCTTGGTATCGCTGTACAAACACTGATAAGTCTAGGGATAGATGTTGTTAATCTTGATTATGCTACTACACCAACGGTTGAGATGGAGGTCATTCGAAGAGAGGCAAGCGGCGGTCTTATCATTACAGCCAGTCACAATCCAAAACCATACAATGGAATTAAGATGCTTAACGATAAAGGGGAGTTTCTTTCATTAAAAGACGGGGAGTTAATTTTAAATATAAAAAATAAAGGAGACTATAGCTTTGCTGATGTTGATAGTTTAGGTAAAGAAAGTAAATCCTATAATCATACAAAAGATCATATAGACGATATTCTGAATCTTGATTTAGTTGACGCTGAACTTGTTCGTTCAAAAAATTATACGGTGTGTGTAGACGCTATTAATTCAGTAGGAGGTCTTGCGGTTCCGATGTTGCTTAAAAAAATGGGGGTAGAGGTTGTTGGCCTTTATTGTGAGGTCAATGGTGATTTTCAACATGAACCCGAACCTCTTGAAAAAAATCTCGGAGAACTTATGAGTCTTGTTACTAAAACACATGCTGACCTAGGAATAGCGGTAGACCCAGATGTTGATAGGCTTGTATTAGTGGATGAGAAGGGTCAAATAATTAATGAAGAATACGGCATTGTATTAGCTGCTGATTATGTGCTATCACAGACTGCTGGACCAACGGTTTCTAATCTCTCATCATCACAGGCATTGGAAGATTTAACTACGCAGTATGGTAAAGAGTACAGCGCATCAGCTGTTGGAGAAAAAAATGTCGTCGAAAAAATGAAGGAAATAAATGCTGTTATCGGAGGAGAGGGGAGCGGAGGTATTATTTACCCGGAACTTCATTATGGGCGAGACGCGTTAGTTGGTATTGCATTGATACTGAGTTTTATGGCAAAAGAAGATACTACTATTTCAACTTTACGTGATAGATACCAAGATTATTTTATGGTGAAAGATAAGCTTGAACTAGAGGATAGAGATAGTATCCCTGGTTTACTTGATGATTTAGCAGAAAATACTGATGGGCTAGTGTCACGGGTTGATGGCCTAAAAATCTCATTTGAAAATTCATGGGTACATATTCGTCCATCAAATACAGAACCAATATTAAGAATTATTTCCGAGGCACGAACCGAGACTGAAACTCTTTCTTTGGTTGATAAATATAAAGACCGAATTCTTTCTCTGATGTAATTATGTATAATGGTTTTATATGAATAAAAATATTCAAAAAGCACGGAAAAACAAAAATGTACGTCTTATTGTCCTTTTGGTTATTATCGCTATTGCTGCAGGTATGTGGTGGTGGGGTGATAAAACTGACAATAATGTATTAAAAACAGGAGCAATCGTTGCTGGTGGAGCTGCTGGTATTGGAGCTGGACTTGAAGTAGCAGACAAAGATTTCGACTTGCAAAGATTATGGGAAACAGGGTCACTCAAAAAGTCACTATTGGAACGTGATGCAGAAGGTAACCTTATTAATCTTGAGCAAATTTGTGATGCACAAGATCAAGGATTCTATGACTATAATTGTGATGATTTTACTTCACAAGAAGAAGCACAGCGCGTATATGAAAAATGTGACACAGATGTAAATCGCCTTGATGGTGACAATGATGGAATGGTGTGTGAACATTTACCTCAAAAATAAGAATAAAAAAGAGCAGAAGACTGACTTCTGCTCTTTTCTCTGTGTGCCCAGGGCGGGGCTCGAACCCGCATGCCTTAGAGGCCACGGCCCTCAACCGTGTGTGTATACCAATTCCACCACCTGGGCATCCGGTCGTGTTATCATCTCATGAAATAATAACACAGCAAAAATAAATATAAAATTTGCTATACTTAAGCTATGTTAAAACTTATTCACTATTTTTTTAGAGCTAAGGGTATTAAAGAATCATTTGATCATCCTGATGAATTTATAAAAAATACCTCATTAGGATTTATTGAGGGGTATTTTGTAACAGCTGGGATTGTTCTGTCACTGCTTACAATAGCCTCTCTCTCTATTGGGTATTATTTTTCACTATCATTTTTCGTTGTGGTTGGTTATATTTTTCTTGTTATTGCTGTAATCACTGCTGTACTCTACCTTAGAATACGCAAACTTATTACGCGATTATCACAAAGGGCAGGGGAGAGAGCAAGGAAGACCATGACACGTGCAAAAAATACTATCAATGTGGAATCGCGAGTTGTAGTTGAATCAAAGAAATATGAAGAATAGTGAATTTTATGTTGTAGCAACGCCTATTGGTAATCTTGGAGATATAACGTATAGGGCAGTAGAGATTCTTAAAGAGGTTGATATTATTCTTTCAGAAGACACGCGGGTTACTAAGCATTTACTTAATACTTACGGAATAATAACACAGCTTAAAAGCTATCATGCTAATTCATCAGAACATAAAGAGAATGAGATAATTAACTTGCTAAACGAAGGAAAAAAGATTGCGCTTGTTTCTGATGCAGGAACACCAACAATATCTGATCCAGGAGTTAAACTTATCAGCCGAATACGAAGTGAGTCACCTGAAACATTAATACGTTCACTTCCTGGTCCGGCAGCACTTATAGCAGGACTATCGATTACAGGATTCACCGGAAACCAGTTTACTTTTTATGGTTTTTTGCCTCATAAAAAAGGAAGAAATAGTTTGTTTCAAGAAATGAAAGATTCATCTCGAATTAGCGTCTTCTATGAATCACCTCATCGATTAGTTAAAACCCTTCAGGCATTAAATCAGGTAATGGGGTCAAGTAGAAAAATGTGCGTTGCGAGAGAACTGACCAAAATATATGAAGAACACCCAGTAATGACCGTAGAAGAGATGGTGTCTTACTATGAAATGCACCCTCAAAAAGTGAAAGGCGAATGCGTAATTATAATAGATTCACTTTAAAGAATAGGCTTAGGATAATAAATAATGCAGGGGCCTTTTATTTTGGTATACTTTCACTATGAAAAATAAAGTTAACACTATTGTTATTTTAAGCGGTCTGCTTTTGTTATTTCCATTTCTTGGTTTACCAGAACTATATGAACATTTTTATGTAATACTCATAGCTTTTATTATTGGGTATTCAGCGCTACGTATTAAACATATTCACAGAAATGAATACGAAATTAATGATGATGATAGTTCTCTTGAGAAATATGCGGAAGAACTGCAAGAACGTTTTAAGAAGCATGTAGAGGGGACACCAAAAAATACTGATGATGATCAGTTCCTAGAAACCAACGAAATAAAGGAAGGCAATGACTAAACGATCGTATTACACGACACCTGGATTGGTTGTCGTTTGTTTAACTACCCTTTTTTTATTAGTAGTAACATACAACTCACGTTCATACATACAAAGGACACACTCAAATGCAGCCTTAGAGTCTATAAGGTATTCTAATCATACCTTAGTAGAATTATATAATCTTGATCTGGTACGCAGCTCTCATATAGAAACACCAGAAAGTGTCCGTGCGATATATATATCAAGCTGGGTTTTTGGAACACCTTCATTGAGAAATAGACTTATAAATTTTGTTGAAGCTTCTGATATTAATGCTGTAGTTATTGATATCAAGGATTCTACAGGTGTTATATCTTATAATATTGATCATCCTGTTGTTGATACTATAGGTGCAGATTCCACGCGTGTTGTAGGTATGCGGGAGCTTATTCAAAACCTCCACGATAAAAATATTTATGTGATAGGTAGGCTTACAACATTTCAGGATCCTATAGCTGCCATAAAAAAGGATTGGACCTTTAAAAGGGTTGATAATGGAACTCCCTGGAAAGATAGAAAAGGACTTTCCTTTATTGACCCTAGTAATCAAGATGCTTGGGATTACATTGCTGATATTGCTGAAATAGCCTATCGGGATGGATTTGATGAGATTAATTTTGACTATATTCGTTTTCCATCAGATGGGGATATATCAAATATTGCTTATAATCTTCCTAAGGAAGACACGAAAGTTTCTGTTATGAAGGATTTTTATGAGTATATTGGTCAGCGACTCAGGTCCCAAGGCATTCCAATCTCGGCTGATATTTTTGGCTTAGTAACAACGCAAACCGAGGATATTGGTATTGGACAGGACTTGGAAGATGTACTTGTTCATTTTGATGCTGTGGCACCTATGGTCTACCCTTCACATTATCGTTCTGGTTTCTTTGGTTTGAGTAATCCAAATGCTGATCCGTACACTGTTATTCAACAATCCATGCAATCAGCAATTGATCGATCTGAGATGCTTAGATTAGAAAACCCTGATATCACTATAGCTGAGCTACGTCCATGGATTCAAGATTTTAGTTTAGGCACTCCGTCGTATGGACATACAGAAGTTCGCGCACAATTAGAAGCTACACGAGATATAGGGCTTGATTCGTATATGGTCTGGGATCCCAAAAATAGGTATACTCAATCTGCATATACTCCATTATGAAATTAGCAAAAAAACAAAAAATTTCATGGCATAATATAATTTTAGCTGTCACTTTTTTTGTGATAGGTTTTTGGCTTTTCCCTCAGTTTATACATACAGTAAATAACCAAGCGCAAGAAGGGGTGGTCAATGAAGATTATTTTAACTCGGTAGCACAACTTGTAGAAGAAAAGTATCCATTTGAAGAGCCGTCAGATCAAGAGAAAACCTATGGAGCCATACAAGGACTTGTGCTCTCTTATAATGATCCATATTCTACGTTTTTACCCCCTGAAAACAGCTCTGTATACAATGAGACCATATACGGTGAATTTGGTGGTATAGGTGCTGAATTAGCCTTATACAGAGGTTTTGTAACCGTTATAAGCCCATTAAAAGGTTCTCCAAGTGAAAAAGCTGGACTGAAAGCTCGTGATATTATTACTCATGTTAATAATGAGGAAATACTAGGTAAATCATTCAACGCAGTAATTAACGAGATACGCGGTGAAGAGGGGAGTGAGGTTAGCTTAACTGTCATTAGAGAAGGATATGACGAGCCTTTAGTTATTAGGATTACTCGTGCGCAAATAGAGGTTCCTGTTATTGAGACCTTTATCAAAAATGATGTCTTTGTTATTCAACTTTTCAATTTTAACGAAAAATCAAGTAATAGATTTGAAGAAGCAATACATGAATTCAAAGAAAGTGGAAGTCAAAAACTGCTAATTGATGTACGTAATAATCCCGGGGGGTACCTTGATGCAGCTGTTGATATGGCAAGTTATTTCTTACCACAAGGAGATGTTGTTCTTCGAGAAGAGATTGATGATGATGGAACCGAAAAACTGTATCGAAGTAAGGGTTATAAGCTTTTAGATGGGGCAGAGTTTGACCTCGCAGTGCTTCTTAACGGAGGATCAGCATCAGCATCAGAAATTTTAGCTGGTGCACTTCGTGATGGACTAGACGCGCGATTACTCGGAGAAAAATCATATGGGAAAGGGTCAGTTCAAGAATTAATAAGCCTTCCTGAAAATGCATCCCTAAAAATTACAATAGCCAGGTGGCTTACACCTAACAAAACTATTATTGAGGGAGTAGGGCTAGAGCCAGATATTATTATTAAGCCTTTAGAGAATGAATCTCTAGAGGAGGATTCTCAGCTCGAAGAAGCAATTAATCTACTATAGAAATATATGAAAGTTTTATTACAACAACATGTTAAAAATCTGGGTACCAAAGGTGATATTGTTGAAGTTCCTGATGGTTATGCTCAAAATTCATTAATTCCACAGAAAAAGGCTATTGCTGCTACTAAGAAAGTATTAAACGCAATTGAGCAAGAAAAACGCAGTAAAAAACTCCAAGCGGCTAAGCAAAGAGAAAATAATAACGCTCTGCTTGCTTTGATTGAGGGGAAAGGGGTGAGTTTTAAAGTGAAGTTGAATGAAAAAGATCAACTGTATCATGCCATCTCAAAGAAAGAGATTATAAAGGAATTTAAAGCTACACATGGAATTACACTTCCTAAAAACTTTTTTAGAGAAGATATAGCTTTAAAGGATACAGGAACATTTCCGATAGAACTTGCTCCACCTTCAAACAAAGGAAAGGCCAAGATATATATTCAGATAGAAGGTAAATAAAACCCAGTCTCTAAATACTGGGTTTTTTAGTTGAGGGAAGATATTAGGTAGAATTAGTATAACGTCGCACAACATATATTTTACGACATTGTATATAAAGAAATAGGATTTAAAACCCTAAACCCCCTGTAATATGTATGATTGAAGTTTATCAAGATAGCGTTTAGTTTTTGCTGAGTAATATATTACCTGCCTATCTTCTATTCCATAAGCTTTTAATTCTTTTTTAATCGCACTCATTCCTTTTTGATTGACTTTATCAATTTTATTAACGAGTATAACCAGATTCTTTTCATGCTGATTAAGCAGCTTCATATACTCCTTATCAAGCTCTGTGGGCCCTGCCTTTGGATCAATAATAAGACATATAAGCGCTGTATCTGCCTCAGGATGAGTTATGTACCATCTAATCAAACCATCAAGCTCATCGCGTTGTTTTTTTGAGAGCTTGGCATATCCATAGCCCGGTAGATCAACTGCATAGAAACATTGATTGTCTTGTGTTGTTACATCGAAAAAATTAATCTGCTGAGTTTTTCCTGGTGTTCTACCTACTTTAACAAGGCTATTTCTTTCAAGTACAGCATTCAAAGTACTAGATTTTCCGACGTTAGAACGCCCGATAAAGGCAATCTGCGGTGTTCCATCATAGAGAATTGCTTCTTCTCCTACAACACCTTTAACAAAGGTTGCTTTTTTTATGTGGGGTTTATTCATAACTTTCGCTTACCTCGTCAAAATACCCCTCAGGATCAGAGGTGAAATGTTCAACCTGCCTTTTAAAGAAATCCCAAATAGGTTCAACTATCTGAGCAAGGTGCTCATTATAGAAATTAATAAGTGATTCTTTGATGTAGGCAAAATTTGACTGCGTCTGCTCATCCTCAACGGCCTCTTGGACATCAAAGTCAAAAAAATACGATGCGATAATTACAGCAATGACTATAAGAATAATCCACTTAATGGACCCCTTCTCTTTTTGTAGATATGTAGTCTCCATGATAAATTAATTATACCACACTAGTTGTGTTTAAAATAGGTACTATCAGTTACGGGTAAGTATTTTAAGGGATCTAGATAGGCGTTAGTCGGTGCCAGCGGCATTCGATAGTTTGAACCTGGGCAGGCAGCAGATGGGCGTTCAGTAATACGAGCTCCTTGCTCCCCATCGATTCCTTTGGTCGCATACACGGTCAGGTGAAGGTGTGGTGCCGTACTTCTTCCGCTATTTCCCGAATAACCAATTAAATCACCTTTGCTTACCGTGTCTCCTGCACCTACTACAAATGATGAGAGATGCGCTGATGTGGTAGAAAGACCATTATTGTGTTCTATGAATATCCATTTTCCAAATGATGCTCTGTAGCATTGCTCGTCTGTATTTCCCACTCCCTTAACCATACCATCAGCTACTGCATAGACCGGGGTTCCTATGGCTGCTCTAAAATCAACACCACTATGTGAACCAGAGACATATAATCGCTCTGATGATACTGTTTTTCCAAAACGTTGGGTAACCAGTACTTTTTCAAGTGGCCACGCAAAAGGGGTTGTTCCTTCTGACGGAAGATTATTTTTGTTCAAGGCAAATTGAAGGGTCGACTCGAATGATCTAATTTCTGCATCAAGTGCAGCAATAGTATCCAGTGTCGTTGCTAAATTATTTTTGATACTACTTTCTTTTTTTTCTGTGGCTTCAAGAATTGAATTTTTTTCAGCTTCTTGTTCTTTAATTATTTCCTTTTGATCGGAAAGAATTGCCTGTTCTTTGTTAAGTGCTTGTTGCTCCTCAGAAAGCTCTTCCGTTTTCTCAAAGGCAGCTGTTTTGTTTGTTCTCAGGGTGTTCGTGGTGGTAATCAAAGGTACCTGTAAGCGCTGATAGGTATCACGGTTAGCATAAAAATCAGCAATTGATTTTGATGAAGAAATAAACTCAAGGATTGTTTGACTTTCATCATGATGAATACCACGTAATATAGAAGCAAGGTTTTGAGCATTAGTAGTTATTTTAGAATTATACCTACTGATCTCTTCTTCTGTTTTGTTGATTTCAACTGATAACATATCGATCTCATTCTGAGTTCTTTTGATTGTGTTATCAAGACTTTTTTGTTCCCCTTCGATTCGTGCGAGTTCTTTATTAAGGGCACCCTTTTCGGAACCAACTTCAGTAAGTTCTTCTCGGATACGTTCTGCTTCACGTTCAAGCTCAGCACGCTCTTCACCGATGCTGCGGATCCTATCTTCAAGCTCTGACAGACTTGTTTGACTTTGAATATGCGGTGTGTAAACAAGGAATGTAAAGAGCACTACAAGCCCTATTTTAAGTGGTAAAAATTTCATGACAGTAGTATATCATGAAGGAAATTTAACAAGAAAAAATTGACTTTATAAAAAAATACTGTGTTATCCAGTATTTTTTCTTAATTCGTTAATAGTACTTGTGATACGTCGCAAGGAGGTATCTTTCCCAAGTACTTCAAGAAGTGTGAATGGATCTGGTGACTTATCGCGTCCAGACAGGCTGTATCGAAGTGGCCAAAGGACATCTCCCCTCCCTAGTTCATCAGCGTAGGGAAATATATGCGATTTCAAGTCCTCCTTGTTCCAGTCTTCTGAATAAGATCCAATCATCTCAGATACTTTTTCTAGGTGGCTGATTGTATCTTCTTTGGTTCCCTTTTTCCAAATAACTTTTTCAGTATTAATTTCTGGATCAACAAAATAGTAATCGAGCTCCCCTTCTGTAATCATAGTCTGCACATCAGCAAGAACCTCAGTTCGTTCACGTATAAGAGGCGTAATTTTTTCCATTACCTCTTCTCGATAGATTGGTGTATCTCTCAATTCATTAAATAGTGGGTCAATATATGCACGGAATTCCTGTTCAGTGCGTTTGTTCAGCCACTGCTTGTTCAGCCATGCTAGTTTTTCAAGATTATACCCTCCCGGACCTTTTTGTACCTGCTCTAAATTAAAAGCATTAACGAGTTCATCTTTAGAAAATAATTCCTGTTCAGTACCAGGATTCCAACCGATGAAAGCTAAAAAATTAAGAAGAGCTTCAGGTAAATATCCTTGTTCTTTATAATCAAGAGCAGCTACGTTAGTATCCCGCTTAGACAGCTTTTTCTTACCGTCAGGGCCTAAAATAAAAGGAACGTGCGCGTACGTTGGTGTTGTAAAACCTAATGCCTCATGTAAAAGAATTTGCCTTGGTGTATTTGCGACATGTTCTTGGGCACGGATAACGTGGGTAACCCCTTCATCATAATCATCAACAACAACTGCCAGGTGATAAAGTGGACTTTGATTATTTCTGGCAATTACAAAATCACCAAGGTCTGTCGTGTCTACAGTAATGTCCCCTAAAATTTCATCAGAGAAGGTTATTTCCTTATTCGGATTTTTAAAACGGATAACGTTCCCTGATCCATCTTTGGCACCTTCTGCTTCATACGCATTGCCGTTGTCAATAAGATTGCGAAGAATTTCTTGATGGCGTTCCAAGTGCTCAGATTGGCGGTAGACTTCATCGTAATCCATCCCAACCCATTTAAAGACTTCGTAGATTTCATCCTCATATTCTTTTTGATTTCTTTCTTTGTCTGTATCCTCTATTCGTAAAATAAACTTTCCACCATGTTTTCTGGCAAATGCATAGTTATAGAACGCCGTTCTAATTCCCCCAACATGAAAGCGCCCTGTTGGTGATGGCGCCATGCGGGTAACAATATTTTTTTCTGTACTCATAATCAAAAGTGTAACAAATACCCTATAATCTATAAAGTACTTATTAAACATTGACATAATATATATTATTGTATATAATATAGAAAACAATAACTTAAATTATTCAAAATTATGGTAGGTCTTATTGCACGTCCGTTAATTTTAATCTTAATACTCTTTGTCGCGTTCCACCTTTTTTCCAGTAAAGAAAAACAGGAGCGAAAAGAAAGAGTTGATGAGGCCTTTTCTACAACTTCTAAATTTGTAGAGTTTGTAGAAAAAAAGGCTGAAAAGTGGCTTTTAAGGAAGGCTGTGTATGTGGTTGCACGTGGTTTATTTATACTACTTGCATTGTCTGCATTCTCCTATTGGCTTTACAACTAAAAAGAATCTCCTAAGTATGGTTTTCATACTTAGGAGATTTAATTTTTAGCGAATAATGCAAGGAATATTATTTTTCATGATTAAGACCAATACCGATAATCTCCTCGGCAATTTCTTGCGCCGCGCCTTCTATAGCAAATTTCTCTGCACCTTTCTTCATTTCCTCGCGGACCTCAGGGGTAGCTATGATTCTATTAATTTCAAATGTTAAGAGTTTTTCTGATAAGTTATTTTCCTCAATAACAACACAGGCTCCTTCTCTGGCATAATTATACGCATTTTTAATTTGATGATTTCTATGAGACTCGGTAATTGGAATAACAATCGAAGGAATACTCCAGTGAGCAATTTCAAATAGTGTTGAGCCAGCACGTGTTATTACAATATCAGCGACTCCAGCCATCATCTTCATTGATAATGTATTAAGTGAGTCAAAGATATGGTATCGATATTTAAAGTCGTGTTTAATTAAGGTTGCATCGGTAAGTTTTTTCATCGTATCAAAATTACTCTTACCAACTTGGTGAACTACTTGGTAGTTAGTCAGGAGTTCAGGAAGAGCCTTTTCGACAGCATAATTTATCGTTTCAGAACCTAGTGATCCACCAAGCACCCAAATGATTGGAGTACTATCTTCAAGATTTAAAAACTCATATGCTCCTTCGGTAGTAGGTTCAATGAGATTGTGCCGTATTGGCTGTCCTGTATGAACTACTTTTTCTTTATCAAAGTATTGAGCATCTTGCTTATAGGAAACAGCCACAGCACGAGCAAATTTTCCTGACCATTCATTGACTCTACCTGGTACCGAATCAGACTCATGGATTATGACCGGGATACGGAGAATTTTTGCAGCAAGAACTGTTGGAAAAGCTGCATAGCCACCTTTGGAAAACACAACGTCAGGAAAAATACTAAAAACAGTAAAGAAACCTTGAAGAGCTCCTATTGCTGCACTAAAAAGATCACCAATACTTTTAAGAGATGGCGTTAGTCGGAGTTTACCAGCTGATACCTGTTTAAAGATGATTCTATTTTCATGTAGAATTTTTTCATCATAGGGTTCATTTGATATATAGTATATTTTTGCTTCTGCAATATTTTTCTCATCTATAATATTATTAAGAGCTTCCGCTACCGCGATAAGCGGATAGAAATGCCCCCCTGTTCCTCCTCCTGTTAAGACTACTTTCATGTCATTAATTATATCACGTTAGCTGCTTCAAGAAAAAAAGAAGCGCTCTTAACGATTCTTTTTTATTACGGTGTATTTTGAAATATTAAGAACAATACCTATTTGAGCCAAGGTCACAATAAGAGCTGTTCCTCCACTACTCATAAAAATTAATGGTAATCCAGAAAGTGGCACCAGACCTGATATGGCTGCAATGTTAAAGAAAACTTGAACTGAAATAAGCAGAATGATACCAGCAGCAAGATTTTGTGAAAAAGTTGTTGGCGCCCGTCTTGCAATTCTTAGGCCAAAAAAAGTAAATACACTATAGAGCACGATAAGAAGAAACGAACCTAGATATCCAAACTCTTCTGCGTATACAGCAAATATTGAATCACTGTTTGATTCCGGTAGATACGAACCAAATTTATGAACACTTTGCCCAAGACCTCTCCCAAAGAACATACCTGATCCTATAGCTATACGTGATTGCCGTATCTGATATGAGGCACCATATGGATCACTATTAGGATTAGTAAAAGTTTGTAGTCTATCCACAACATGCGGATTAAATGCTGCATATACTGATAAGGCTCCTGTAGCTGCTAGCATAATAACAATAACATGCTTCCAGGACGCACCTCGCAACCAATATAAAATAAAACTAACCAGACCAATTAAAAGAAAAGAACCTGAATCTGGCTGCAACATAAGAGGAAGCACAGCTAGTCCTACGATAATACCAAAGGCCCAAAAACCATATTTCCATTCCTTGATGCGATCATGATATTGAGCAAACCAGGCAGAGAGGAAAACAATAACGGCAAATTTTAAAAGCTCAGCTGGCTGAAAAGATATAAAGCCGAGTGATATCCAGCGTTGTGCTCCCCCGTGACTGAATCCTAGCGGTGAAAATACTAAAAAGGTAAGTATAATTCCAATAATATAAATGTATGTTGAAAATTTTTTCCAAATTGAAAAATGTAGTTTGGAAAAGAGAATCATAATAGCAATACCACCTACAACCCCAAAACCAAGGTGGCGAATAAGCATTGCATAAAAAAGCTCTGTATTTTCAGTATAAATTGATAGTGACGCAGACAGAAAAGTTGTTACCCCTACAAGTAACAATATTCCCGTGATCCACAAAAATTTCTTATCGATACCGTGAGCTTTAAATTTTTTTACTGATCGATTCATATTTTGTTAACCAATAATAACAATAACAACACCTGCTATTGAGCACATTACAGAGATAATCCAATATCGCATGGTTATTTTTGCCCTACTCCAACCTAATCGTTCAAGGTGGTGATGAAACGGTGCAACAATAAAGACCTTGCGATTAAAGAAACGCCTACTAATAATTTGTACTAACGATGAAAATGATGTTAGTACCAAAGGAAAACCAATAATAAGAAATTCGACCACAGTGTCAGTGAGAAAAATAATTGATGCAAGCGATAGGGTAAGCGCCATAACACCAGTCTCCCCGAGATAAAATCGCGCGGGTGGAGTGTTAAACCAAAGAAAAGCCAGGATTGCCCCTACAACAACAAAACAAAAGGTAGCAATATCATATTGAGATTGGATTATTCCAATAAGACCATAGGCAAAGAAAATAGAACCAAATACACCTCCAGCAAGACCGTCAACCCCATCAATAACACCACTTGAGAAAAGAGCTAGGACAGTAAACATTATGAAAAATACCATTCCAACGCCAAGAAATAGTTCACTGCCACCAAAAGGTAGTGATATGTAGTCATAGCCAAGCCTATAGTAGAACCAAATTCCTATAATGGCACCTAAAAATAACACAAAAGCTATTCGAATCCTTCGCGGAATACCTATCTGGAGTTGTCGTTTGCTTCCAAAAATTTGAAGCAAATCATCAGTAAGCCCGACAAGTGCTCCCAGAATAAGCGACATAAAAGGAATAAGCGTCTGACTTCTACTGATGAACATCAAACTTTCACCTCCTGGGTTTTGAATGAGACTTGCTGCAACAATGGTCGCTAATACACTTAAAGCAATTGAAAACCAAATAATAATTCCACCAACTCGTGGGGTTTTTGTTTCTTCTAGGTTATGTATTTCAGTAAACTCATGAGACATTTCTTGGTGCCCTATGTTCGATTCATCAATACGTGAAGATCTTTTCCACAATTTATATCGATAAAAAATATGACTAAAAACCGGAGTCGTAACAATTCCGATAATGAAGGCCACAATAGTTGGTATTAAGATTTTAAATAAAATAAATGATTCAATCATAGGTCATCGTGTGCTTGTTCTTCTTGATATTGTTTTTGAATTTCCTCTAATTTTTCTTGTGCATCTTCAAAATATTCAAGATCATCTGATGATTGAATACCGAGAAATGCAAATAATTCAGGAGTTGCAATATATAATGGAGAGCGTTTATCCATAACATTTACTTTTTTTTCTATAAGTCCTCGCATTCGTAAGTTACGTAAAATAAACATAGAATTAACTCCCCTAATATAATCTAATTCTGACTTTGTTATTTTTTTGTTGTACAGAATGATAGCTAATGTTTCCAAGGCCTGTTTACTAAGATCACGGGCGTCTTCACTATTTTCTAGATGCTCAATCATTTTCTGAGAAATCTCTGCAGTCATAAGTGTGACCTTGTCTTCTGTGATTACCAAGGTAATACCTCTATCTAGATATAAGTCCCTCATGCTATACACCTCTTCTTGTATATCTTTAGTATCAAGGCTTAGTTGTTTAGCTAACCATGAGAAACTGACAGGTTCATTTTTATAAAAAAGGAGCGATTCAATTTTCTGTTGTTTGCTATTCATAATTTTCCATAGTTATACTTTCAAAATTTTCGTTCTGATGGACAGATATCTGCTTGTTTTTTGACATTTCAAGCATACCGAGGAAACCAACGATGGTATAGACTTTTGTCTCCTTTTTGGTTTGAGATGTTTGCGTGAATTTTTGTATAAAATCATTAAAGATAACTTTCCCGCTTGATTGTATTCGTTCAACCAGTGAATTCATAAGCTTTTGAATATGAATAACAATCTCTACCCCACTCTCTTTTTTCTTTGATGGAAGTTCCGGTACTTCTTGTAATACATCCCGAAGAGCATTTAGTAAATTCTTTTTTGAAATATTTTCAGTTGGGCTAAAAACAACGGTACGCTTTTTAGCTTTAGCAGTAAACATTTTTGGCTGGGCTCCAATAACATTTTTTAGGCCATCTGCTCTTTTCTGAAATAACGAAAATAAAGCCAAACGTTTTTTTAGGGTTGCAATATCCTCCTCTTCTTCGTCTGTAAGTTCAAGTGATGGGAGTAATGATTTTGACTTAATAAGAACCAAGGTTGAAGCAACAAACACAAAATGAGTTCGGCTAGAAAGATTTTGCTCGAATCCATCATGCTCAAGAAAATGCAAATAATCATCAGCAATTGCTGCTAACGATACATCATTAATGGGAAGTTTACGTTTCTCAATGAGCCGAAGTAATATATCAATCGGGCCAGAAAAAGATTCAGTTGTAATAGTGAACTGACTCATTATTCTCTTATTGTAGCAAGTAACAAAATGAATTGAAAACTTAATATTCAAAAAGCTAGTTTTCAAAACTAGCTCATTAAAGAGTGAATTGACCTTTTTTGTAAATAACCTTCTCGGCCCCATCTAATAGGGTTGCCGTGACAGTTCGGTCAGTAGTTGAAATAATATCAGTATGCACTGATGAGAAATTATAGCCCATCTTCTCCCATTTTTCTTCGGATACTTCAGACGGATCACCTGAATAGCAATCATAGAAGGCCATACCAAGCGCTATGTGTGTATTTCCGTATTTACCTCCCATATTTTCATCAAACAAGGTATCAGCCATTGGTTTGGTTATTTGTGAATGGCGCGCATCAGTCAAAGAGAATTCACCGAGTTTATCAGCATTTTTAGTGGCAATCATTTCTTTAAGCAGTTTTTCATTTTTTGAAGCCGTCGCCTTTACAACACGTCCCTTTTTAAACTCTAAATAAATACCCTTGATAATGTTTCCATAACGGTACAGTGGCTGATTAAAACGAATCCATCCCTCCGTTCCTCGCCAATCTGGGCTCGTAAATACCTCAAAGCTTGGGATGTTTGAACCGCTTGCTGCTTTCCAGCCATATTTTTCAGGTAATTTAATTCTAAGATCTACGTCATCCCCTACTACATGTAAGGTATCAATACTCATGTTATTTAATTTTCGTACGTTTTTTTGAACTTCTTTCTGAATACTCTTCCATGTTTGAACCGGGTTTTCATCTCGTAAATAGCATGCTTTAATGATTTGATTCCAATACTGTTTAAGGCTCATGTTGGCAGCCTGGGCCCCCTTCTCTGTTCCATATTTACAGAGTGTCCATGAAAAATCTCCTTTATTTTCTTTCTCTTTCCGCCATTGAATCCATGGCTTCATTGCTTCCCCTCGCTGCATCATTTTTTTAGGGTCAGTATTTTTGAAAAGCTCAGGGTCTTCTTCCCCGATAATATAGATCGAGTGATCTAAGGTTTCAATCAGACCTTTGTAATACGCTTCTGGAAAAAATTCAATTTGTTTTTTACTTGCTTTCTCGTAAAAAATTTTAGCTGTTGAATAGTGTGGATCTGATATTCCGTAATTACTAATAACATGACCACCCTTTTCTATAATTTTTTTATATACCTCAAAATATAAAGGCTTGGTAATCTCACCTCCAGACAGCATTACCACCTCGCCTTTCTTTATTCCCTTTCCATTGTTAAGTCCATAATTAACTAGGACATCTGCATAATTTTCTAATACTTTTTTACTTGGTATATATGTTTTCATGAAAGGTATTCTATCGTATTTAGATTAATAAACAAAAAAGAACCTTATTCAGATTCTTTTTCTAGCGGCTTAAGTTCAAGATTAAGTTCATCAAGCTGGGTTTGTGATATTTCAGACGGTGACTCTACCATCGGTTCACGACCTTCTCCGTTTTTAGGGAAGGCAATAACTTCTCGAATGGTTTTTTCATTTTGAAGAATCATCATAAGTCGATCAAATCCCCATGCGATTCCACCGTGTGGCGGTGTTCCTGAACCAAGTGCCTTGAGCATGTGTCCAAAATTTTCTTCAATCTTGTCATCTGAATGACCAAGAATTGAAAGAATTGATCTTAATACCTCTGGGTCATGTGCGCGGACTGAACCACCCCCAATTTCATACCCATTTAAAGTAATGTCGTACTGCGCAGCGATAATATCAGCAATATTTTCTTTATTTCTAAGGTTACCTACGTGCTCGGGTTTAGACAGTGAGAATGGATTATGGGTGAAAGTCCACTCCCCTTGTGCTTGGGGGTCATCAGAATCTGCTGTTTTCTCAAAGAATGGGAAATCAACAATCCACGCAAAGGCCAGAAGATTTGGATCGTCTTTATCCTCTCTAATATCTGGTCGATCGTTTCCATATTTTTCCATTGCCTCAGCATACGGAATACGCGGAAACGGAACTTGCTGAATACGTTTTTCTGGATAGAGTTCGGTAACAATTTTAATAAGAAGTTCCTCATTCATCTGCATTACCTCTTCTTCGGTTACAAATGACATTTCAAGATCAAGCTGGGTAAATTCAGGTTGACGGTCACCGCGCAGATCTTCATCACGCATACATCGTGCAAACTGGAAATACCGTTCCATTCCGGATGACATCAACAGTTGTTTGTATTGTTGGGGTGACTGAGGCAGCGCATAAAAATTATGTGGAGTTAATCGTGACGGCACAATATAATCCCGGGCTCCTTCTGGTGTTGATTTGGTAAGCATAGGTGTTTCTAATTCACAGAATCCTTGTTCATCAAGATAATCTCGACACAGCTTAGCGACGTTATGACGCATGCGCATATTTGTCTGCATCCGTTCTGTTCGCAAGTCTAAATATCGATTTTTAAGTCGCACTTCTTCGTTGGTATCTTGTGTTGATTCGGTAATCTCAAATACTGGTGTTTCTGCTTTGTTTAGAATTTCAAATCCAGTTATCTCAAGTTCAACATCTTTGATAAAGAAATCTCGAATTCCGGTTTGAGCTTCGTGTTCTTTAAATTCTTTGGCATTTTTATCGTTACGTTCGTTAACGATTCCTGTTACCGCTACCACCCACTCTGGGCGAAGTGTTTTTGCGATTTCAAGTACATCAGGTTTACCAAATACAACCCCTTGCACCTTCCCTGTTCCATCACGAAAATCAAAAAATGCCATTTTCCCCTGATCACGAGCTACGTCTACCCATCCCTTTATGGTGACTTCATTACCTAGCTCTTTTCCTAAATTTTTAATTAATGTTCGTTTCATTGTGAATTTTTGAAGCAATTAAAAAATCGCTTGCATTATATTATTGCTAACAAATGCAGGGACGATTGTGATACCGCGGTGCCACCCTGGTTCCCTCTTGTATATTAAGGGCGCTCTTGTGTTAAGTTAAGACCTCGGCTTTGTCAGTGCTTCATTGGTAAGTAAATTGTATCAAAATAGACAAATAAAAAAAGCAGTACGTTCTTTTTTATTTCCTGCTTTGGTATTGATCTAGGTGGTCATCCTTATATAATTCATCAAGCTCATCTTGGGATAAATCAAGCGTGGATTTATGTACCTCTTCATCTTGATTCTCATTTCCATCTTTTTTTGGTCTATCAAAATTTAATTTGAATTGTTCTCCTTCCATATTACTCTCTTTTTCTAAATGCTAATAATAGTATTCCCCCAACAATCAGTGCCGACACCCCATCTACAATGTTTTCTTTTTGACTATTTTTGAATCGTACTTTTTCCTCCTCTGTTTTTTCTTCAAGACAGGTAGCTATTTCTTCTTCAGATGCTTGTGCTTCCTTGGAATCCTCCGTGGTATCAGTATCGATAGCATAATTAAAATGCTTATACCTACATTGATCTTCTGAGATAAAGCTATACGGACTTGTTTCAAAAAGAGCGAGTTTTAATGATGAGCTAACTGCCATTATTCCCCCTACTGATGTGATAATTATCCCTGCAACAAATGCAAGTGAGGGTACCAGACGAGCCATCCAATGTTTTGTATCTGACATACTAAAAGTATAACAAAAAAGCAGCCTAGAGGCCTACTTTCTCTCGTACTTCTTTCATCTTTTCTCTTCCGATAGCTTGAATTTTCGTTCTCCCTTCATCGAGAATTTGTCTCACAATACCTGGATTATCTTCATAATACTTTCTTTTTGCCCTCATTGGTGTAATAAATGCCAGATAATTTTTAAGAAGCATTTTTTTTGAATCACCGTACCCAAGACCACCATCTTCATACCCTTTTTTAATCTCAGAAAGCTCTGGTTCAGGAGTTATTAATCTGTGAAGGGCAAAGACATTACATTCATCTGGGTTCTTTGGCTCTTCAGGTAGTTTACTATCAGTAACAATACCCATGATTGCTTTTTTAATTTCTGCATCAGTGCCAAACAATGGAATAGTATTTCCATATGATTTAGACATTTTTTGTCCGTCTGTTCCTGGGACGGTTTGTGTTGACTCTACAACATGTTCTTCTGGTTCACTAAAGGTGTTTCCATAGGTGTTATTGAATTTACGTGCTATTTCTCGCGCCATCTCAACATGCTGAATCTGGTCTTTACCAACAGGAACTATTTGACTGTTGGGTAGTAAAATATCTGCAGCCATAAGAACTGGATAATTGAAAAGCCCTACTGTCGCCTCAATCCCTCTTTCTGATTTATCCTTAAACGCATGAGCCCTTTCAAGCCATGGTACGGTTACGAGGCAATTAAACATCCACGTAAGCTCGGTAAGCTCAGGAATATCAGATTGACGATACAGTGTAACTTTTTCAGGGTCAAGACCGATCGCAAGGTAATCAAGGATAAGATTGTGAATATTTTCTTTAAGAGTTTTTTTGTCTTGGACTGTTGTCATTGCGTGATACTCAGCAACAAAAACATGCAGATTAAATTCATCCTGCATTTCTACAAACTGCTTCATGGCACCAAAATAATTACCGATATGTGGTGTACCTGTTGGCTGAATTCCTGAAAGAGCTATTTTTTTGTTATTTTCCTTCATCATTGTTATTTTTCTGAATGTTATACACAACACGTGTTTGATACGGAATTTCGATTTTATGTTGCTCAAAAGCTTTTTTGAGCCGTTTTCGCATCTCCCCAGCTACAAGATACTGCTGTTTTGGATATACCTTACCTAAAATGCGTGCTTTGATTGCGTTATCTGAGAAATCATCAATTCGCAGAAAATGTGGAGCTTCAATAATATGATGATTAAATTCAGGGTCATCATATAGTTCCTGCCCTACAGAATCAATAACCTCTTTCAGATGTTCTACTTTGGTGTTATAGCCAACATCAACAATGATATCTACCATTGAATAATCCATTGATTTATTTGATGCGACTTTTATTTCACCGTTTGGAATATAGTGAACAGTTCCGTTTAGTTGCCGTAGCTTTGTAACACGTAAGGTCATTCCCTCAACCGTTCCATAGTGTTCACCAACCTGCACCACGTCCCCAATTCTGAACTGATTTTCAGCTATAATAAAAAGACCGTTGATAATATCTTTTACAAGTGATTGTGAACCAAAACCAAGCGCTACTCCTAAAATCCCAGCCCCAGTTAACAGTGGCGCAATAGGGACCCCAAGAGAATCAAGAAGTACCAAGAATGCAGCAATCCAAATAAGAATCCCAAAGAAATTTTGTGAGATTTTTATTAGCGTATCCTCTCTTTTTTTCTCTTCTTCTGGTGAAATAAATGAGCCGCGTGGGATCATTCTGCGTACAATCCGCGTGATGATTGAGTTCATAAAATGCGACACTACCCACGTTACTATAAAAACCAAGAGAACAATCAACGCATTCTCAACTAACCACAGTTCAACTGTGGTTATTATGTTTGTTAAACTTTCCATAGCCTAAATTGTAACATATTCACGATGAGCAATCCTATTGTTGTTGCCGCTTCCACTCATACATAGCAATTGCTGCAGCTACTGATACATTGAGAGACTCAATAGTATGCTCCATAGGAATAGAAACTATGAAATCAGCGTTATCGCGAACTTTTTCAGACACCCCCTTCCCTTCAGATCCTACAACAAGCACGGTTGCTGTATCAAATGTATGATTCCAAAGAGAAAGTGGCTTTTTCGCGTGTTCGTCCATATCAATTGCGGTAACCCAAAACCGTGCCTCCTTAAGTTTGCTAATAGCTTGGTTAATATTAGAAACACGTACTACCGGAACATGTATCAATGCACCTGCTGATGTTTTATACACAGTCCCGTTAATAGGTGCTTGTCTGTCTTTTGAGACAATAACACCAGCAACCCCAAGCGCTGCTGCACTGCGCAGAATAGCCCCAAAATTGTGAGTATCTTCAATATGATCAAGAACAAGAACACATGGATTGCTTTCAGTATCAAGTTGATCAAACCACTTATCAAAATCAACATAATCTGCCTGCTTTAAAAGAGCGATGACCCCTTGATCGTTAACGTCACCGACGTACTCTTCTATTTTCGCCTTGGTCACTGGGTTAACAGGAATTTTATGATCTTTAGCATAGGCTTTAAGTTCCTTAAAGTCATTTTCGTATTTTGCCATCGTATTTGATACGAATACGCGCATGACATTATCTGGATTCCGCATAAGTTGTTCTTCAACTGGCTTTTTACCAAAAATATAAAAATGAGATGTTTTTTTTCGTTTCATGGTATGTAGTGTATATGATTTTCTTGTTTTTGGTATAGGAAGCTATTAAATACAAAAAAACAATACTCAAGGTATTGTTTTTTGCGTTTCGAGTGGACCTGACAGGACTCGAACCTGCCACCTCGTCAGTGCAAGGTTTGTCTAGAGGCTTATTTGGCTCTCAAACCTTATTTTATAAGGGTTTTGGAAAATTCTGAGGTATCTATTTGCCTTATTTTTTACTAGCCCGTCAGGAACCACTTTTCTCTTGGTATTACAACATTCAATACAGGTTAAATCTGATTAAATATCGACATCATAATTATATCATATTGTCTTCATCTACATTGTAGCTTGATTTAGTAACCAGAAGATACTGTCAATAAAAAGACCTGCATTTCTGCAGATCTTAGATTTCACTTAATTTTTGTTTTAAATTCTTGATAAAGCTCTAGAACTTTTTGCTCAGTTCTATTGAGCTTCCTTCCTTTCGATACAGATAAGAACAATCCCATCTTCCCATGAATTATTTGTGGGCTAATATTAGTTTTCTCTTTAAGTACAAGATTTAGTAAACCTCTAATATGAGATAAATAGTGTCTTGGTGTAAATATCACATAAGAGCTACTAGTTTTTCTTAATCCTATACCATTTATTTCTATAGCTTTTTTATGTAAATCACCAAGATGTGTCTTCTTAATGTTTATCTGGAACTCACCCTCCCTTACGATATTTAAGAGTTTCTTCCTCTTTTTTCTACCAATAGGAAATTCAGAAGAGAATGTTAAGTCATCTAAGTAACGAGAGTAGGTTATGGAATGCATGTCACAATACTTTCTTAACGATTCATCAATTTTTTTTTCGCAATAAATATTAAAGAGTAGAGGAGAAAGTGGTGCTCCTACAACAAGCCCTCCATCTTCACTCATACAATATCGTAGAAAAAATTGCTCTATCATTTCCTCTTCAATGATTTCTATAAAATACTCTCGAGTAGCTTCTATGAGTAAATCCAATTTAACATTCCCATAAGCGTTAGAAATATCTGTCATAAACCAATATCGTGGATAAAACGGTTTATGAGATGACTTTGTTTGACGCTTGTGACGCATTAGGTTTCTTTTAGGTGAATTCCCTGGCAAACCACCAGCAGCACTTGGTAAAATAATTTCTTGTTTTTTAAACCAGTTCAAAATTTCGTAATGTATTTCTTTCATGGGTTCATTTGGCACCCATATTTTTCTTTTCTTAGTCTGACCACTAATGTTATTAACATCACTGATATAAACCTTCTGAAATGTGGGTGTTGAATCCATTTTATATAGTTTTAGTTTTTTAAATTAAAACATATATTAATTTATAAGTAAATAAGCCCACCATGTTCTGGTGGGCTTTGATTCAGTGAGGAAGGTCTGAAGGACGAGTAAGATTCTGAGATGAGGTCGTTTATTATCTCTAATAAGAAAGAAAAAAGAAAAACGTACTCCTTTTCATAAAAGGTTTCCTTAAGAAAAACCTTATTTTGTCACATGGGTGGCAAAATGATCTCATACCATAACTTATAAAGCTGGCATTGTGTAGGTAGGAAATAGGGCTCCTCTGCCTTTGTTTCAAACCTTCCTTTGTCCGAGAATCGGACGGTTTATTTTCATTTGGGTTCATTATGATTATAACTACTTTCAGTGTTATATGCAATTAATAATTTTAAAATGAAAGCTTATCAATATACACCCGCGCATTCTCAGAGCCAATAGATCTCACATACCGATCCGTCATCGTCACACTGCTGTGCCCAAGTGCTGACTTAATACTCACAATATCTGCATTGTTTTGTGCGAGAGAGGTAGCGAAGGTGTGGCGCAAGCTATGAGTAGAAAAAGAAACTCCAGAAAGTGCTTTATACTTTTCTACCCAGGCTTTAAGTCCGTGAGTAGTGAGCCCAGTGTCTTGTTTACTTGAGATAAATAGATACGCTGCTTTAGATTTTCGTTTACACAGTAACTTGAAATACGCTCTTAGGGAGAGTGTTAAGAGTGGGTTCATCGGAATATGTCGCCCTCTTCTTGATTTAGATGACTGGGCTTTGATAAAAAGGAGCCGCTGGTCGAAATCTATATCAAAGGTTCGAAGGCCAAGTAGTTCCCCTCTTCGTATACCGGTATAGATCAGAGTGTAGAAGAGAGCGATATTACGTGCTCGCAAAAAATCATTCTGTGGGTTAGCTAGTGAGATGGTAGCGATTAATGACTCTATTTGCTTTTTAGAGAGTGCTTTAACGTCACTGTAGTGTGGCTGCTGAGGCTTGGGTACCTTGTTGTAGAGTGTGCCAGGCGTGAGGTATCCTTGATGCTCTAGCCACTTAAAGAAGGCGTTTAGTTTTGAATGGTAGGTGTAGATGGTTGATCGCTTCACTTCCCTGCTTTCTTCCTGTGCTCTTCGGTGAATACGTTTATGGAACTCGACGATGATGCTTGGTGACAGATGGTCTAGTGACTGTACCTCCGGCATTGTTTTGAGAAAGTTCTTCAGTACATCTCGATAGCTTCTGAGGGTTTCTGATTGTAAGCATCGAGCGAACTGAGCTTCTTGTAAATAGACGTAGCAGTAGTAATTAATTTGGTTTGATGTGTTATTCATACCTCTGTAGTGTATGAATAGTTTAGTGGAAATGAATGAGGGGTTATAGTATCAAACATAGATACAATTTTTGATATACTAGTTTTATGCTGAACTTATTAAAACAAATAGCAGATAAATTTTATATTAATCTTTTGAACAAGAATGATTCGGATAGTTTTAAATCTGTCATAAAAGAGTCAACAACAGGTGACATCGCAGGAAGAGATTTATATAAAACTTCCAATACAGAAAAACTCTTATCTAATATTGAAAAGAAAATATTGAAAATACTATATCGCGAGTATCAAGATCGGGGTAAAAATGGATTTAAAATACGTAATACCCACAGTGAATTAGAAATTGATGATGGTTTTGACTTAACTTGTGTAAATGATAGTGAATACATAAAAACAGAAGGTGATTTTTATAAAATGACACCCCATGGTATTAGATATATGGATAATCTTACACCAATAGATTTATCACAAATAATGCTACCGAAGGAGGAGGGAGAAAGGGAATTTATTATGCGGCAACAAAGACAACGATTTGAGCAGAACAGAGCGAATTTCAAAAAGAACTCTAGTAGATAAAAGACGTGGTGCAAAAAATTGATACTTTCCAAGCTTGAGCAAGCAAAAAACCCTTATAAAATAAGGGTTTTTACGTTTCGAGTGGACCTGACAGGACTCGAACCTGCCACCTCGTCAGTGCAAGTGACGCGCTCTAGCCAGATGAGCTACAGGCCCCAATACAGCAAAAACTGCTGTGTTGTAAATTAGTGAAGGCGCAAGCCTTCCAAAGAACAACTGGAAAAGATTATATAGGCTAGTATGAAATATGCAAGTATCTTGTTGTACGAAGAGTAAGAATGGAATAGTCAATCCTTTGTTAGTTGCTCAGCAACTTACCTAATGAACGGGTCTTTTTTATTTTGAGGAAAAATACATTAAGTATTGCAAGGAGTGGAATAGCGAGGATCATCCCTGTTACTCCCCATATAGTGTTTCCAACTATAACGGCAAGAATAACGAAAAAGGGATTTAACTGTACTTCATGACCTATAACATATGGTTGTAGAATATAGCTCTCGATAAACTGCGTTAAGCTAAAAGAAATAATTATCCCTACAAGCACAAAAGTTTCTCCATTACTTAGATACCCAAGTACAACAGCGAGAAGAAAAGCAATAATATTACCGATATAGGGAATAAGCGTAAGAAAACTTGCAAGAACGGCAATAAGTATAAAACTATCTACCCCAGATATACCGAGCCCAATACTATATATGACAATAAGAAGTCCGATGAGTTTAGTTTTCCCGTACAGATATGCGATAGTTGTGTTCATGCTCTCTGAAAGTGTTGAACGCAATGTTTTTTCTTTTGAGTTTTTCACTAGTGAAAGTAAGAACTTCTTGAAAGAGCTACGATTAAGAAGGATGAAGAACAGGTAGATGAATGTCAAAAGATAGCTTCCAATTGCTCCAAAAATGATTTGCGTAAGATATGTTGCGTTATTCGTGTTAAGGTACTCTTCTTGAATTTCATTGATTGAAGTCGTTTTAAATACGTTATCAAGCGTCTTGCTCTCAATAGGTGTATTTTGTGTAAGATAGGTTTTAAATTCTGATAGCTTTTCTTCTGTTGTTTCAGATATCGTACTCCATTTTTCAGTAATGTTGTTTACTTGCAGTGTAACAACCCCTAGGAATACAAGTGAAATGATGAATACACCTAAAGTCGGTAGAATTGCTGATACCGCTCTACTGTGCGTAATTTTCTGAAGGTAACGTGCAAACGGTAATAGTGCAAGAGCAAGTAATAAAGCAATGATAAGAGGCGCTAGTAAGCTTTTACCAACAATCAGCCCATAGATTATTAACGTAAGTGAAGCCAAAACAGCGAACATATTAATCAAAACATTTTGATGCAGGTGAAACATATTTTTTATTATACGTGAAATAAATAAGAGTAAAATAGAGGTGCTCTGAAGGTTTTTAGGGTATGCTTATGGTATGGAATTTTCACAAACAGAACTCCTTTCATTTTTTACTGAAGTAAGCCCGTTCGTGCGTAATTTAGTAATCGGGCTTTTTGCCTTTGGTGAAGGGCTTCCTGTTATCGGTTCTTTTTTACCTGGTGGTACCGTTGCTATTTTGATTGGGGCTCTTTCTGAAAAAGGAATCATGAACTCATGGCATGCTGTTCATATTATTGCCTTGGGAAGTATGCTTGGTGACCTGATTGGATTTTACGCAGGTCGCAATCTAAACAAGGTATCGTGGTTCAAAAGGTTTGTGCACGGAGAAAATCACAGAAAAAAATGGGATCTTTTTGATCGTCATACGGCTATCGTTATTATTCTAGGAAAGCTTCTTCCTGTTATTCGATCCACCCCCGCTCTCTTTGCCGGTGCGCGTCGAATGAATATTTTCCGCTACATTTTTTATGTATTAATAGGCTCATACCTGTGGGCAATTGCTGGAGTATTCGCTGGTAAATATATAGCTCAAGTTGCTGGAGATTATATCATCCCGGTTATCTTTGCTATTGTAGTTGTGTCAATCCTTGTTGCTATCGTTTCAAGATTTAAAAAAAGTTCTTAGCTCTTTAAGAACTTTTTGCTTCGCTTTCGTTTATGCTGTTTTAGTGCAAATCGATGAGATTCAGCGTTAAGAGCAACAATTTCTTTTGCATATCTACGGCTAATCTTGTGTTGCCCCAGCAGCTCTTTAGCTTTATGTTTAGTATCCTTTACGACAGCAATAACGGGAATACGTATGTCATGGACTCGAATGGCTCGTTCAACGGCCCGTTTCTGTGCGACACCTCCATCAACGACAATAACATTAGGGTATGCCCACTCTTTATGTGTAAATCTTCTTGAAACAGTCTCAAAAAGTGCGGCTGTATCATTTGATGTATTTACGCTGTGAATATTGAATACTCTATGTTCTGATGAATCAATCTCGACACCATTATAAACGCACATAACACCGACCATATGCTCTCCTTCCATGTGCGCGATATCATAGGCTTCCATGCGAAATTCATCTAGATATGACGCATGATCAAAATTATGTTTCATTAATGCAATATCATGAATATGATCAAGTGAGTAAATTTGTTTTTTTATAACTTGAGCTCTTTCAAATTCAAGTTCTTTAGCATGACTCATCATGTCCTTTTTTAACTGCCGAATAAGGTCTTTTTTCTGACCTTTAAAAAATTGAGCGATATACTCTACATTCTTTTGGTAGATATTTTTTGAGTCTCTGTCATGCGCATCAGGAGCAAGCCCAAGCTGGTTATAGAATTCAATATTATGTTTTTGTGTTGTTTTTTTACCCAAAAAAGGAAATATCTTTCGTATTATTCCTAATGCGGTTGTCAGCTGCTCTCTACTTGGAAATGGACCAAAAACATGTTGTAAGCTCTTATCTTTTTTTCCAAGAATAATATTTAAACTGCGCTGTCGCACAGTAAAAATACGAGGTAATTCTTCGTTTGTTATAACTACATAGTTATAGCTCTTGTTATCTTTCTCCTTGCTGTTGTATAGTGGCTGGTATTGTTTTATAAGGTATGACTCTAACAGAAGTGCCTCTAGGGCTGAATCAGTTTCTCTCCACTCCATTTGATCAGCATCGTCAACCATTTTTACAATTAATGGACCTCGGGTTTCCATAAGCTTACTTTGAAAGTAACTTGCAGTTCTTTGTGCAAGATTTGTTGCTTTTCCTATATACAAAACATCATTTCCTTTCTTAAAAAAATATACTCCAGGAGATTTCGGTAAGGGTATTTTTTTGTACTGAGTAAGATTCATTATATTTTAAAGTATAGCGAAAAAAAGAACTTAGGTAAGTTCTTTTTTATTTCATGCAATCAAATAGATGCTGAAAATTTGTTCCATTGGATGCCTTTAAAAGAATAATCGAATTATTAATTGTTGTGCCATCAAGACTCCTTGCAGCACTCACAACATTATCGTAAACCTGATACTCTTCATGATTAGTTTTTTTAAATTCATGACCCACAAGGATAACGTTGGTAATTCCTATTTCCTTAGCGTGATCAACAGCAGCTTGGTGGTCCTGGAGACTGTACTCACCAAGCTCAAGCATGTCCCCCATAATTGCCACGGTCTCTTTTTTTAGCTGAGCCCCTATTTTCTTCAAGTTTTCAAGAGCAAGTTTCATGCTCGTCAGGTTGGCGTTGTAAAAATCTTTAATAATAATATTTCCATTGCCCGCAGTATAAATCTCTGAACGATTGGCTATTGGCTCGTAATTACTAACTGATTGTGCGATATTTTCAAACAATATGTTGCATTCAACCGCAATCGCTATGGCAGCATTAATATTCTCGATATTATATTCTCCAGTAAGTGATGTTGAGATTTCTCTGTGATTCCATAAAAAACTAATATATGGAACAGTAGAAAGAGATTGTATTCCATATTCATTTTTTAGCTGAGTCCCATAGACAACTGTCCGGGCTCCTTCTGTATGGCGAAGAAGCTGCGCATTATTATTGTTAACAAAAATAACCCCATTCTTGTTCTTTAAATAGGTATATAGTTCTAAATTTGCCTCAATGATTGCTGACTCACTTCCAAACAAGCCAATATGATCACGACCTAAATTTGTGATAATTCCATGTGTTGGCTCGGCTATATGGCAAAGTTCTTTAATTTCACCAAGATGATTGGCGCCAAGCTCAAGAACGACAACATCAGTGTTTTTTGTTATTCGCAAAAGTGTTTTTGGAACACCTGTATGATTGTTTTCACTTCCAAATGACGCAACCGTATCTTTTTGAGTACTTAGGATCTGAGCCGCTAACTCTTTTGTTGTAGTTTTCCCATTACTTCCTGCAATAGCAATGACTGGAATATCAAATTGACTTCTATGATAGTGAGCTAATTTTTGCAGTGCTTGAATACTGTCAGTAACAAGAATATAACGATTATCAATTGCGTACTTTGGGTTATCTACTACAGCATACCGAGCTCCTTGTTCAATAGCCTCTTTGGCAAAATGGTTACCGTCTAGAGCACTCCCTTTCCATGCAAAAAAAATTGAGTCTTTAATAACACGACGACTGTCAGTTGATATCAGTTGGTTGCATTCAATGAATTTTTGGTGGAGCCTATAAATATCCATACCGATAAGTATACCAAAAAGAAAACCCTCAGAAAGAATTTTCTTCGGGTTTATAGTTTATTTACTTTTTTACCAAACCTATCACGAACAAGCTCTGGCAAATCATCCAAACACCATGGGATAAATTTATATAAAGAGCAGCAAATTATAGTAAGGCCAAAAAATATAAGGTAAGGAAGAAAACATACCACCCATCCTAGCTCAGCTGAATACCCAATAATTGGCCACACAATAAAAATAATAATAACGAGTAGGATTATAACGAGGATCTTTCTCGTAGCATGTGTTACTGACATATTTATATAGTTTTATTTTATTATAATATGTTTTTTATAAAAATCAACAATAAAAAAATATACATCATCATGTATACTGATGGTATGAAAAAGTCTCAGTATGAACATTATTTCAAGAATAAGAAGATTACAGTAATGGGTATCGGACTCCTGGGACGTGGTGTGGGTGATATTAAATTTCTCGCCTCGTGTGGAGCTGATATAGTAGCTACTGACCTTAAAGAGAAGTTAAAATTAAAAAAATCACTTCTTAAACTTAAGCGCTATAGAAATATTGATTATACGCTTGGTAAACATCTAGTTTCAGATTTTAAGAATAAAGATATGATCCTTAAGGGTGCTGGTGTTCCGCATGACAGTAAATACATTGATGCTGCTGAACAAAACGATACACCTGTTTACATGTCATTTGGTCTAGTGTTAGACATCCTTCAAAAAGAAAACATTGATGTAACGGTTATCGGTGTTACCGGCTCAAAGGGAAAATCTACTACAACTGGACTTATACAACACCTTTTAGAGCACAGCGGTACATCATTTCATATGGCTGGTAATATTCGCGGTGTGGCAAATCTTCCTCTTCTTAAAAAAATAAAAGATGGGGATATTATTGTTGCCGAACTTGATTCGTGGCAGCTACAAGGTCTCCACACGGTTCACATTTCACCTGACATAGCTGTCTTTACCAATTTCTTTGAAGATCATTTGAATTACTATGACGGGTCAATGAAGCACTATTTCAAAGATAAATCAGCAATATTCAAGTACCAGAAAGAAGAGGATCATCTTGTTCTTACTTCTGCATCTACCCGAGCAATTAAAAAATATTTCAGAGGAACTATACAAGCTAAAAAACATATTGCTCGATTTAAACACATGCCCAAATCCTGGACCTATAAAATCTTTGGAAAGCACAATCAAAAAAATCTAGCGCAAGCATTTCACGTAGGCAAATTATTAAATATACCTCACTCAACAATTAAGGAAGCTCTGACAAGTTTTGAGGGAGTAGATGGACGATTTCAGTATATTGGAACACATAATGGTATTTCATTTTATAACGACAATAACTCTACAACACCAGAATCAACCATAATATCTCTGCGTTCACTTAAAAAAGAGTTTCCTCAAAAGGACATAATACTTATCGGCGGCGGGAGCGATAAAAATTTTCACTTCCAAAAAATGGCAAAGTATATAGCAAGAAATATTAAATACACTCTTCTCTTTTCTGGAGGTGGCACCGACAAGCTACGGAAGCATTTCCCTGCTAAGTTTGAAGCCTTTACTGAAACGCTTCATATGAGAACAGCTATGAATATTGCCCTTAAGTATGCTGATAAAGGTGATATTGTTATCCTTTCTCCTGGAGCAGCTTCATTTGGAGTCTTCAAGAATGAGTACGACAGGAACGACCAATATTTAAGGTATATAAAGAACTACATGAAAAAGTAGTTCTTTATTTTATAACGTGGGTGTAAGTTCTTGGTATACTATAGCTATGAAATTTTTAGAAAATATAAAAAAAGTACACTGCGTTGGTATAGGTGGAATTGGTATGTCTGCACTTGCCAAGTTTTTGCGCCACCATGGAATTCTTGTTACTGGATCAGATCTTGTACCATCAAGCGTTACCGATGATCTAAGAAATAACTATAATATTGATGTGTGTATTGGTAGTAATGAAGGGCATGTTACAGCAGAGCATGACATGCTTATATATTCACCAGCGGTACCAAGTACAAATGGGGAACGAATGGCTGCACTAGATTTTGGTATCCAAAAGTTCTCTTACCCAGAGGTGCTTGGCCAGATTTCGCGTGAGATGAAGACTATAGCTATTTCAGGTACAAATGGAAAAACAACGACATCAACCATGCTTGTTGAGCTTTTAAAGCATCTAGGTGTAGACCCTACCGCAATTATTGGTGAATATTTACAAAAATATAATTCTAATTTTGTTGCCGGTCAATCAGAATATTTTGTCACTGAAGCCTGTGAGTACAAGGATTCATTTCTTAATATTCACCATGATATTCTCGTTATCACCAACATTACAGAAGATCATTTGGATTATTTTAAAAATCTACAAGGCATTCAACAATCTTTTACGGAGCTTGTTCATAATAAAAAAGAAACTGGCACTCTCGTTTGTAATAAAGGGCTTAAAGAATTAAAGCCAATAATAGAAGAGGCTCAGAAACTTGGCTACTCAATAATTGATTATGGAGAATATATTGAAAGCACTCAACTTTCAATACCAGGCAATCATAATATTTACAACGCTGCCGCTGCTCTTGGTGTCATCAAAGCTCTTGGCCTTTCATTTAAAGAGGCGCAAGAATATCTTCACAAAAGTTTTCAAGGAGCAAAACGAAGGATGGAGCATGTTGGATTTACCGAACACGGTGCTCTTATTTTTGATGACTATGCGCACAACCCTGAAGGCTTAGAGCATTTAATCCAAGGATTGAGAGAGTATTATCCTACCAAAAAGATTGTCATGCTCTTCGAACCTCATTTGTATTCAAGAACAAATGACTTCAAAGAATCCTTTGGTAAAATTCTTTCGACCGTTGATGCCCTGTACCTATTTCCAGTTTATAAAGCACGAGAAGTCCATAGACCAGAAGAGGATTTTCTGCTTGAAAGATTTATTAAAAAGGACAAGCTTATCTTTAATAAGGTATTAGACAAGGAAGTTTTTATATCTGAATTTACTAGTAAAAAATATGGAACTGATAGTATTATTGTTACAGCTGGTGCCGGAGACATATGGAAAATTGGTTTAAATTTAAAAAAATAAACAGCGCTTGGCGCTGTTTATTTCCCTATATACTTTTAAGATTCAAGATATTTTTTTAAAATTTTTCTGTCATCAAAATTTATTTTCTTTTTTCCGATGATTTGATAGTCTTCGTGCCCCTTACCAAGAATAGTAATAATATCGTTTGGAAGTGCCATACGAACAGCGGCAGCAATTGCCTCTTCCCTATCATGAATCACCAAATAACTTTCTTTATCTAAATTTTGTATCATATCCCTGAATATTTGATCAGGGTTTTCAGTGCGCGGATTATCTTGGGTAAAAATTGCTACATCAGCTTCTGTAACAGCAGCTTCAGCCATATAAGGTCTTTTACCAGGATCCCTATCTCCTCCACAGCCAAGCACGGTAATAATCTTTCTGTGTTGTATAGTGTGTAGTGAATGAAGAAAATTTTTAACAGCATCTGCACTATGCGCATAATCAACAAGCGCGAGTACTCCCTTATCATTGGGGATAATCTCAGCTCTTCCGGGAACTGATGACAAGGAAGATAGTGTATATATAATCTTGTCTGTTTTTTGACCTAAACTGTATAAAACTCCATACACTAACGCTATATTTATTGCATTAAAAGAGCCAAAAACATTCACACTGAAGGTAGCATTATTTATAGTAAGAGACATTCCCTCTACTGCCTGCTTTTTTATTGAGTAATGCACATCAGCCTCTTTCTGCGATGAAACAGAGAGTACAGAGCTCTCTGAAAGAATGCCCGTCATAAACTCATAATAATCATCATCTTTGTTGGCAACGACCGTCCCACCTTCCTTTATTAGATCAAAGAGCTTTCTTTTACTTGCAGCATAATGATTCATAGTTAGGTGATAATCCAGGTGGTCTTTTTCAAGATTCGTAAAGACAGCACAATCTATGCTAATCCCTGCAAGTCTATTCTGATCGAGTGCCTGAGATGTTGCCTCAAGGCAAATATGAGTCACCCCCTTTTCTTTATATTGTTGGGCTACTTTAAAAAATTCAATAGTTTCAAGAGTTGAAGGGGCCTCGCGATTAAGAGCTATGGTCTTTTTTTCAAAATAGTCACCTGCCGTTGAGAGTAATAGCGGTTTATAGCCTAAACCAAGAAGCGCCTGGTATGTATAGTTTGCCACACTTGTCTTTCCGTTCGTACCTGTAACAGCAATAACCTTTACGTTTTCAAGAGGATACTCAAAAAATATATTACAAATAAGACCTAACACTTGTTTTGTATTTTCTACAAGTACATAACTAACATGATTAGCATATGAATCGAGTTTTTTTTCATGAAAGATGATGTCAGCCTTGTTACTGATCGCATGACTGATAAATTCATGACCATCTGCATGAGTTCCTTGAATAGCAAAAAAAACATTATTACTGCTAGATGATTTTCTACTGTTGTGCGTCAAGCCATATAACTTTCTGTTATCAGCACCAGTCAGTTCATACTGGTCCAGACTGTGTAGTATTTCTTTTAAAATCATTATCTCAGTATATAAAAAAAAGACTTTTCAGTCTTCTTTTGAAATATTTACTTACATCTAAAGGAGCTTAGTTATGTCATTAAATGTAACTAAGAGCATTAATCCAATGAGCACGATAAACCCTATTCCATTAATAGCGTTAATTACCTTTGGATTGAGTCGTCTTCGTAGAATTGATTCTACAAAAATAATCAAAATTCGTCCTCCATCGAGTGCTGGGAATGGTACCAAGTTTAGAACCGCAAGGTTTAGCGACAGAATTGCCGTAAAGCCAATAAGATATTGAAATCCAACCTTACTCGCATCCCCCACCTGCTTAACAATACCAACTGGACCCGATACATTATCTGCTGATATCGAGCCAGTAATAAGGTCCCAAAAACCAATAGCAATATTTTTAATAAATCCAATTGTATTAAGGGCTCCGTAATAAAACGCATTAAAGAATGAAAGCTTCAGTTCACCCATTCTTTCTGCTGAAACTCCAACAGCATATTTACCTTCAATAATTCCTTCTTCAGGAGTTAGATTTATAATTTCTAAGGACTCATCCCGTAGTACAACAAGGCCAATATTTTCATCTTCAGGATACTGTTCATTAATAAAATTAGAAAAATCTTCTATTGTCTCATCAGATACACTCACTTGTGTGTCATCACTGAAAAACTCAACAATGATATCTCCTGGTAGTAATCCACCTGCTTCAGCTGGTGAATTTTGATTAACTGAGCTAACAATAAGCTCTGTTTCATTAAAGTCATATCCTGAAGGAGCTGACCCGACAGGAGCATTAATCCCCGACATATAGATGCCCGACAACAAAATCCATGCGAATACAATGTTAAAAAGAACTCCACCAAACATGACAAGAAACTGCTGCCAGCGAGGTTTATGTATTAACGAAACTTTTTTTTGCTCTTCAGTAAGCTCTGATCCATCATCTGATTCACCAAAAATCTTAACAAAGCCACCAAAAGGAATCCAATTCAACGTGATGTCAGTTCCTTTAAAATTTCCTATTGTAAATGCTTTTGGTGGGTAGCCAAAACCAAATTCGTCGACTCGAATACCGAACATCTTTGCAAAAAGAAAATGTCCAAGTTCATGTATAAAAACTAAAATCCCTAAGACAAGGATAAAAATAATAATATTCATAAACAACTATACAGACATTATATCTTGCTCTTTTCTCTTAAATATTTCTTCTGCTTGAGTATTTGCCGTATCAATCTTTTTTTGTAGCTCTTCTTGTAGACGCTTTTTATCGTCTTCCGCAAAATCACCATTTGACTCTCCAAGATCTATCTTTTTCATGGCATCCTGCCGCACACTTCGGATTTTTACCCGTGCATCTTCAAGTTTTTCTTTAATCAATTTAACAATCTTTATTTTTGACTCTTCTGTCATTTGCGGTACATGTACGCGTACCCCAGTATCACCAACAGAGATTGAAAATGGAAGCCCTGAGTCTACTAGTGCTTTTTCTATGTCTTTAATTTGACTTTTATCCCATGGAGAGATATTCATTGTCCGGGCATCTTCAAGATTGATAGAAGCTATATTCTTTATAGGTTGATATGAGCCATATGATTCGACCTGAACCCCATCCAAAAGAGCAGGATTAGCTCGCCCTGTTGATATTTGTAAATATTCTTTCTTTAAAAAGTCATGAATGTCATGAAGACTTTTGTCAGTTTCTGTAAAATCAAAATTCATACTACAGATATACCATATTTAGCTTTTTTAATGAATATCTTGCTCAATGGTAAGTGCAAGAGAATCAAGAATCATCTTAAGTGAAGCACCGTTAGAGGAGATATATTCTTTAAGTTTGTATACTTGAGTTATGACATTCTGATAACGAGGAATATCCTGTACAAAGTGTGTTTCTGCAACATTCAAAATGTCTCTGACATCTGAATGGTTGAGGAAATCATCCTTTTTCTTGTCAGTACTTTTTTTAATGAATTCCAGTTTCTCAAATAATGAAAGAGAGAGAAATGCCAAGAACCATTCTTTATTTTTTTCAACAGTATTACGGTCAGCAACGTGAATAATTTCAAGTCGAGAAAGCATGGTATCAAGAAGATCTTGAGTATTAGCAATAGTGAAAAAGAAATACGTATTTGAACTTGGATTTTCTATTGTTTTTAATAATGCATTTTGAGCCTGATAATTTATTGAGTCCGCATTGATTATAAAAATAACTGCTTTTTTAGTTTTTTCCTTTTGAAGGTTAATAATGTTTCTCGCGTCATCAATTTTAAACGATTCATACCTTTTAGCGTGGATATATTCAATATGCTTATCTCCAATATGCTCTCTTAGATCATCTACTGAAGGCATCATATTTATAAGGTAAGCATGGTGAGAGAAAGGAAACGTAGGAATATTGTTAGTAACAGAATTCATAACTATTAGTATAGCAAAAAGAATGTTCTCTGACCGGAATTATAAAAAGCAATCATTTACTTATAATTGCTTTTTTATAGGTATCAAGATGTTCAAGTGCAATTCCTGTTCCACGTGCAACGCAGAACAGTGGATCTTCTACAACATAGGCGCTAACCCCTGTTCTTCTATGAATCAAATCAGTTAAATTACGTAACTGTGATGTTCCCCCGGTCATAGTAATACCGTTATCAATAATATCTGATGCAAGTTCAGGTGGTACTTGGGCAAGTACATCCTTGATTGCTTGAATCATGGTTTTTAATTCTTCATCAATAGCCTTTGTAATTTCGTTGGTCGATATTTTTACCGAACGTGGCAACCCAGTAACATAATCTCTTCCCTTTATCAGTACCTCAAGCTCTTCATCAAGAGGAATAGCTGAAGCGATTTTAATTTTAATTTTTTCGGCTGTCCGGTCTCCGATGGCAAGATTATAGGTCTTTTTGATGTAATCAATAATAGCATCGTCGAGACGACGTCCAGCACATTTTACTGAATTTGAGGCAACAATCCCTCCAAGCGATATTACCGCAACATCAATTGTTCCTCCACCAATATCTACAATCATATAGCCATTTGGTTGCTGAATAGAAATTCCTGCTCCAATTGCGGCAAGAATTGGTTCCTTTACAACATAGGCATTCTTGGCTCCTGCTCGGCGTGCAGCCTCGATAACAGCACGACGTTCTGTTGAGGTAATTCCAGCTGGAACAGACAAAAGAACGTCAGGTTTTAGAAAATTAAACCCTCCTAATGCTTGCTTAAAATAATAACGCAGCATCGTTTCTGTGACGCGGTAGTCAGCAATAACCCCATCTTTCATTGGCCTATAAGCAACAATTTCATCGGGCGTTCGCCCAATCATTTGTTTTGCTTCAGACCCAACTGCTAGCACCTTGTTATCCTGAATCGATATGGCAACAACTGACGGCTCATCCAGAATAACTCCCTTCCCTGGTACAAAGACCAAGATATTTGTTGTTCCAAGATCAATTCCTAGTTTTTTAGTAAACATTCCCATATCGCCATACTATCATAGCTGGGTTTTTTGAGAATATTTGCTAGGGTATGAAAAACAATAAATTTATGAAATTCAAACATTTTATATTGTGCACTATTTTCAATATACACGACTCAGAAAAAGCACCACTTGGAAAAATTGAAAGATGCAGGAGGTGTAAACACGAGAAAATATCTCAGCTATAAAAACACTTTAATAACCTCTGTTTCTTGGAAATAAATAAAGAAGAAGATGCAGAGAAGAAATAAAAAGCCTCACGAACATGAGGCTTTTTTAGTTTTAAAATATAACATATATGTTATATTTTCAGTATGCAAAAAGATACCTTACTGAAAGAACAAAAAAGAATTGGAACTTTTATTCGGTCCATTAGAAAGCAGCGTGGGATGACTCAAGCTGATTTTGCCAAAGAATTAGGTACTGCCCAATCAGCTGTAGCTCGGATGGAGAAAGGAGGTCAAAACTTCTCTACCCAAGAATTAATTAGAATTGGGAATGTATTAGACCACCAACTTATTAAACTTCAACGTGAGGAGCGTGATGATTTTATTATTCATGGAGGGAAAAAGCTCAAAGGATCGATAGAAACCAATACCTCAAAAAATGGGGCCATGGGACTTATGCATGCAGCCCTTCTTAATAAAGGTACAACAATTCTTCATGGAATCCCTAAAATCCAGGAGGTTTATAGAATCATAGAAATTTTTCAAAGCATCGGCGTTAAGGTTGAATGGATTAAAAAGAAAAGTATCAAAATAACCCCTCCAAAGAGGTATAAATTTGAAGATATCAATAAAAAATCTGCTCGTCGAGTTCGGTCATTTATGATGTCAATTGGACCACTTATTCACCATCTTAAATCATTTGAAATTCCAACAGCTGGGGGATGTAAAATGGGCGAACGTACGATAGCAGCTCACAGGCACGGTATTGAACAGTTTGGGGTAACGATTACGACAAAAAACTCTGGTTATCTTGTAGAACGTGGTCGGCTTAAACCAGCAGAAATTGTTATGTACGAGGCATCTGATACAGCAACAGAAAATATTGTTATTGCTGCTGCTGGTATCCCTGGAACAACAGTTATTCATTTTGCTCAGCAGAACTATATGGTTCAAGATGTATGTTTTTTCTTAGAGAAACTCGGAGTTAAAATTGAAGGGATTGGTTCATTAAAACTAACTATTCACGGAGTTAAAAATATACATATTGATGTTGAACATCATAACAGCGAAGATCCTATTGAATCAATGATGTTTATAGCCTCAGCGATTGCAACAAATTCAAAACTTACCGTTACACGTTGCCCGTATGATTTCTTAAAACTTGAACTCCTTAAGTTGAAAAAAATGGGGGTTGAATTTTCATTTTCAGACCACTACACGTCGCGTAATAAAAAAACAAATCTTGTTGATGTCACTATTCTAAAGTCAAACAAATTAAAAGCTTTATCAGATAAAATCCATGCTCAACCATATCCAGGGATTAACACTGACAACCTTCCATTCTTTGTACCTGTGGCACTTAAAGCAAAAGGAACAACTCTTATTCACGACTGGATGTGGGAAAACAGAGCAATTTATTTCACTGAGCTTAATAGACTTGGTGCATCAGTCAGACTCGCTGACCCGCACCGCGTATATATCGAAGGAGGTGAAAAACTATCTAATGGTGAATTAGTCTGCCCTCCTGCCTTGCGGCCATCAACCATGCTATTGGTTACCATGCTGGGGATACCAGGACGATCAATTCTTCGTAATGTATATTCAATCAAACGTGGATATGAAAATATTGTTGAACGATTAAACTCTATTGGTGCTGAAATTGAAGAGGTTAAAGAAATATAGGGCGTACAAATCTCTGCATTTGCAGAGATTTTGTTTTGCCAGTTGAAAACTTGTATCTCCTTCATAATACTTTTACTATAGAGGTATGTTTATTCTTGAAGTTACTCCTATCGCAAAATCTTCTCACGCTGATACACTCAGCTATTTTTCGGTAAAAAAAGTAGATCCAGGAGGCATCGTCGAGGTTCCTCTGCGTAAACAAAACGTCCTTGCTGTCGTTATGAGCGTCAACCCGGTCACCAATATAAAATCACAGATAAAATCTGCAGGCTATTCATTAAGAAATATTCATAAAATTATAGAGGGTCAGTTATATTCAAAAGCTCTTCTTGCAACAACGTACACACTGAAAGATTACTTTTGTATCCCTCAAGGAAAGATTACCAGCCTCTTGTCACCAAAATTTTTGCAGGAAAACCAAAGCCTCTGGAAAAAAAGATCAAGCCATAAAAAAAGAGCTATAAAAAAACAAATACTAATGCGTCCATTTCCTGAGCGTATAGATTATTATAAGTCATTTATTAGAGAAAAACGCTCTGACAATGAATCACTTATTATTGTATGTCCGACTACTCATGAATGTGAAGAACTGTTTTATCAGCTTAATAAGAATACGACACATGTATTTTGCCTACATAGCGCTATATCCAAAAAGAAGAGAGTTGCGGGATATGCTGAAATCACTGAAAGAGAAAGCTCATCAGTATTGATCACCACTCCAAGCTTTATTGATACGCCGCTGTTTAATCTCACCACTCTTATTCTCGAGCATGAGTCATCCCCTCGGTATATAGCTGCTGCTCAGCATCTTGATTTACGAGTAGTCATAGATACTTTTGCTCGGTATGTCCATGCAGATATTATGTATGCTGACAGCATCATTCGTCCTGAACGATGGTACGAGATAGAAAGAAAGTACATCGAGCGCATAGAACCATTTCAAAATGTTTTGCGAGATGTTACAAACAGAATCGAGGTAGAGCAATTGAATGTACCCATCACCAAAAAAATAACAGACACAGAGCGAATAGCTCAACTAAATAAACAGGTGGCAGAGTTTAGTACACTTTCAAAAAAATCGCATTCGCGTATTAAAAAAAGTATCAAAGACAAAGAGAATATTTTTATATTTTCATCTCGTAAAAGCTTGGCTCCTTCTATTATATGTAATGATTGTGGGAATATTGTTGTATCTCAAAAAACGGGCCGGCCCTACTCTCTTTTCAATAAAAAATCAAAGCACGGGGGTACGACACGAGTTTTCAGAGACCCGCTTACCAAGGAAGTAATACCTGCCTATGATAACTGTATGTATTGTAAAGGTAATCGCCTCGTTCAACTTGGAGTTGGTACTGAAAGAATTTATGATGACCTGAAACAATATCAAAAAAATGCAACGATAATTATTCTCGATGACAACCATAAGCTTTTAAAGAAAGAACGAGCAGAGCTATCTTCATTAATGAAGGACACCAAACACCCGGTAATAGTAATAAGTACGAGCAAAGGGTTCTCGTTAGAGGAAAAATTTGATAACGCGATAGTTGCATCACTGGACAGTATGCTCGGTAGACCACATCAAAACGTTGTTACTGAATGTTTATGGGTCTTATCCTCGATACTGAGAATGACAAAAGGTAGTGTTTATATACAATCTCGAAACATAACGGAAAATCAGTTAGCAATTATCTATACTGGAAGGTATCAAGAATTTATCCAAAGAGAGTTACAACTCAGAAAAGAACTTGATTTACCTCCATACCTGACAAAAATTTATATATCAAAAGAAATACAGAAAATACAACTTAAAAAAGTACATGTATTCATACAAGAACTTTTTCAAAAGGAAATGGTACATATCGATATTATGTCTGGAAGAAAGAAATCGACTATAACGCTACGAGCAGAACTCACGATACCTAAAGGTACGTGGAATCCATCCTATCAAGAACCTGAGCTCCTTTTGAAAATAAAAGAACTTGCACGCACCTGGAACATCGAAATTGAAGCATAATAGTGCTTGATGAAATAAATATCCATGATAGTATCTCTCTTATATGGCAACGAATGCAGATGTAAAGAAAACAAAAAACGATAACAATCTTGGACTTATTCGAAAATTCTCTCGAAAAGTTAAACAATCAGGAGTTATCCCAAAAGTTCGAAAAAAACGATATCACCAGCGTGAGGATTCTGATTTTAAAAAGAAAACAAATGCTCTTGTTAAGATCGAAAAACGAAAAGAATACGAGCGAAAGGAAAAAATGGGGTTGATCAAACCTCGTGGACGTCGCTAGTATGACAATCGTGGAATATAACAATTTTACAATCCAAAGAAGAACAAAAGGCACTATACCAAACGTGCCTTTTTTGGAATTAAAAAATGCTCTGCTTGGCAAAAAATATGAGCTCTCTCTCGTATTCCCCACCCTTAAAGAATCTATTGAGCTTCATACAGCATGGAAAAATAAATCTAATCCAGTTAATATTCTTTCGTTTCCTTTAGATGATAATGAAGGTGAAATTTTTATTACGCTTTCAAAAGCGAGGAGTGAGGCAAGAAAATATGGACGAACCTACCATAATCATCTTATATTTCTTTTTATTCATGGATGCCTTCATTTGAAAGGAATGGTTCATGGTGATAAAATGGAAGAAGCAGAAAAATTTTGGTGTTCAAAATTTTTCATCTAACCACCCCATCAAATAACAATATGAAAAACGATAGCTACACAATTGGAATTGATATAGGATCAGAACAGATTAAAGCTGTTGTTATCGATGCTGCAAGCCGAAACGAAAAACAGCCAACTATTTTAGCAGCACTCTCCACAGCTTCATCAGGAGTCACGAAAGGTTATATTAACAACCAAGATGCTGTTGAGTATTCCTTGAATGAGCTTGTAGAGAAAGTACTAAAAAAATATCCTGCAAAATATTCTGATATCAACGTAGCCATTAATGGTATTGGGTTACGCTCTCAGTATGTACGTACCAGTAATGATATTCAAAATAAAAGCCGTGAAATAGAGGCTGCTGATATTGATGCTGTTGTAGCAAAGGCCGAAGACCTGTTCTCAAAAAAATATCCAAACAAAAAAATACTTTACATAAACAGTCAAAAATACCGCGTAGATGATCGGGATGTATTAGGATCTCCTGTTGGAATGTACGGAGAAACAATCGAAGCAAAGATATTATTTGTTACTGTTCCAGAACATCACTATGAATCATGTATTAGAATCTTCGAATCATCATCACTTTCAATAGATAATCTTGTAGCTGCTCCCCTAGCTGAAGCAGCACTTCTAAGCCCTGCTCAAAAAAATAATGGTTGTGTCCTTCTTAATATTGGAGCCCAGACATCATCTATGTCAGTCTACGAAAATGGATTTATGTCATCACTTGAAGTATTCCCTATTGGCTCAAATGATATTACTAATGATTTGGCTTTGGGTCATCAGATTTCACGAGAAGAAGCTCATGAACTAAAATTGGATGCCAAAAATAAAGCATCAAAACAAACCCAGGAAATAATTCAAGCTCGAATGTATGATATTTTAGAATTGATGGAGCGCCACCTAATACGTATCAAAAAAAATCGGTTGTTGCCTGCAGGGGTAATCATCACGGGTGGAAGCGCATATCTTGAAGGAATAGAAGCCTATACAAAATCACAACTTAAAATTCCTGCTGAAACAATTAAAATCTTGAAAAAATCACCAAGTCAAAAACGAGCCTCGGCGCTTGATCCTAAGTTTTCACTTGCGTATGCCTTGACGCTGCCAAGTCAAAACGCGCGACATTTTAAAAAGAGCTTATTCTCAATAAAAAAGATTTTCAAAAATGCAAAAAAGTTATTTGATGAACTCATGCCTTAACGACATTGCCTTTAAGGCCTTTTTTGATAAAATACAACTATTCACTTATTAAACTAATTACATTATGCCTAAAGTAAATCCAGAAATTGAAACATTTGCACGAATCAAAGTAATCGGTGTGGGAGGAGCAGGAACAAATGCTATCAACCATATGATTGACTCTGAAATAGCAGGAGTAGAGTTTATTGCCATCAATACTGATACGCAAGATCTCCACCATTCTCAAGCAGCTAAAAAAATACATATTGGTAAAAATCTTACCAAAGGCCTAGGGTCAGGAATGAATCCCGAGATTGGTCAATCTGCTGCTGAAGAAACAAAAGCAGAAATCCAAGAAGCCATTAAAGGCGCAGACATGGTGTTTGTAGCAGCCGGAATGGGAGGTGGAACAGGAACAGGAGCATCACCAACGGTTGCACGAACAGCAAAAGAACAAGGAATTCTTACTATTGGAGTTGTTACAAAGCCATTTAGTTTTGAAGGACAGCAACGAAAAAAAATTGCAGATGGTGGTCTTGAAGAATTAGAAAAAGAAGTAGATGCACTGATTACTATTCCAAACGACAGACTTCTTTCAATAGCTGGAGATGATATGAGTTTCAAAGATGCATTTGAAATTTCTGATGATGTACTAAAACAAGCAGTCGAAGGAATCTCAGAACTTATCACAACCCCAGGAATCATTAATATTGATTACGCTGATATTCAAACCACCCTATCAGATACGGGATCAGCATTTATGGGAATTGGTAAAGCTGCCGGAGAAAGTCGCGCCAAAGACGCTGCAGTTGAGGCAATTAACTCACCGCTTCTTGATATCGCTATTGATGGAGCAAAAGGAGTACTCTTTGCAATATCAGGTGGTGATGATTTAACGATGAATGAGGTAAATGAAATCGCTACAATTATTACTGATTCAATTGATGATTCAGCACGCGTAATCTTTGGAACTATCCGAGATACCAAACTGAAAAAAGGTGAAATTAAAGTAACAGTGATTGCTACTGGATTTGATACCATTATCCAGAAAAAGCCAGCTTTTAACGCTTTTACTTCTAAAAAAGAAGAAGCATCAGTGACTGATGAAACACCGGTGAAAAGAAAAAAACCAGTTGAGGAAATTGAAGAGATTGAAGAAATCGATGATACTGACGACGATTGGTCGGCGGTACCAGCATTTCTTAGACGTGGAGGAAAAAAATAGCACTCATGCTATTTTTTTTGCTATACAACAAGAATATTAGCGATATACTAGAAGCATACACATTTATCCGACTAACTTTGTAAACTATGTATGATCTTATAATTATTGGCGCAGGACCAGCAGGAACAGCTGCTGGTGTATATGCTGCGCGTAAACGTCTCAAAACCCTTTTAATAACTGAAGAATTTGGTGGTCAATCCGTTGTGTCTGACGTTATCTATAACTGGATCGGTGAGCCGGAAATCAAAGGAAGCGAGCTCGCTGAATCTTTTAAAAAACATCTTGAATACTATGCTGACGATGATATCTTAACCCTTAAACCAAGACTTCGAGCAAATACAGTGGAAAAGAATGATGATGGCACATTTACCGTTATTGATTCTAACGACGAAACATACCAAACAAAAACAGTGTTTATCGCCACAGGATCAGTACGACGCAAACTTCCCGCTGCTGGTGCAGACGAACTTGAACACAAGGGTCTCACGTACTGTGCAAGCTGTGATGGGCCTCTTTTTACAGGAATGGATGTGATTGTCGTTGGAGGTGGAAATGCAGGTTTTGAATCTGCTGCGCAGCTTCTTGCGTATACCAAGTCAGTCACCCTTCTTCAACGTGGGGATGAATATAAGGCCGACCAAATTACCGTCGATAAGGTGTTAGCTCATCCGAACATGACTGGAATTTTGAATGCCAGTACCGTTGAGGTTCACGGCGATACATTTGTGAGCGGTCTTACTTATCTTGATCTTTCAACAAATGAGAAAAAGAAGCTCGACGCTCAAGGAATCTTTGTTGAAATTGGACAGGTTCCTAATAGCCACATCGTCCAGGAGCTTGTTGAACTTAATGACTTCAAACAAATCGTTGCTGACCCATACACCCAAAGAACATCAATTGTTGGTGTTTGGGCTGCGGGTGACGTAACAGACGTAAAGTATCACCAAAACAATATTTCTGCAGGTGATGCTGTAAAAGCCTTAGAAGATATTTATAAATACCTTCACACATAAAAAATACTCACATAGTGAGTATTTTTTATAGGTAATTATGCAGAAATGCTAACTGCTCCTTGGTATTCGCACCAAGTGATTCTTCTTCAGGTATATCAATTGATGAAATTTCATGCTGTTGATCAAATGCTATCTGAACAAGATCAGTCAAATAGTATTCACCTTGATTGTTATCATTTTTAAGTGCCCGCAATGATTGCAGCATCCATTTTTTATCACAACAGAAGATTGCAGGATTAACTTCTCGAATACCAAGCTCAGTATCAGTAGCATCCTTTGCTTCTACAATTTTTTCTATTTTTCCATCAGCTCCACGTGCGATTCTTCCAAATCCAGAGAAATGTCGCGTGAACAAATCCTCATCGCGTATTGTAGCTGTAGCAATAGTAATTGGAGAAATAGTATCTTCATTTGCCTGGGCAAGGCGTTCAATTGTCTCCTGTGAGACAAATGGCATATCAGCATAGAGAATAATAACGCGGTCAGTCTGCTCTTTTAATTTATCCTCTGCACACATTACGGCGTGCCCAGTACCTTTTTGTTCATCCTGATGCGCATAGGTTACAGCGTCGCCGAGTGCCTCTATAATCAGCTCTTTTTTGTATCCTACAACAACTACGGGTGGTTTGCTGTATTCGATACTATCGAGAGTAGTGATAACACTTTCAAGCATGGTCGTCTCCCCTAGTCGCGTCATTGCTTTTGGCAGGTCACTTTCCATACGTGTCCCCTTTCCTGCTGCTAAAATTATGATTTGTGTTTGTTCCATAGATAATGAAAAGCACATTACGTGCTTCTGTGTGTAATTAAGTATAGAAAATAGACCATATACTGCAAGCAGATATCCCAAACAGAGCCACATATAGCAGTTGCATCAGATACTTAATATGCTATACTTTTTTTCGTTGCACACGCAACACTTTTCAATTTTATGTACATTTGGTCCCATCGTCTAATGGTTAGGACATCAGGTTTTCATCCTGGAAATCGGGGTTCGACTCCCCGTGGGATCACACATCCAACAAAAACGATAGTATTCTTGTGAATACTATCGTTTTTGTTATTTGATTAAGGCTTTAACGTATGATTTTTTGCCTGCTAGTACTTGCAACTAATCATAAATCAATTATGATATAGATATCTAGGGGTTAGAAAAACCGCTAGGGTACTACATCCAAGAGTCGCCTCCATTAGGGGGCGACTTTTATTTATTCTTTTGATTTCTAAAATTTAACTTTTTACCCCAAATATCTTCTTGTATCTTCAACACATCTCTGTATCCATGGCCGCCAGTTCTTAATTCTGATGAAATATTATTTTCTGATGAATAAATAAAAACCTTTTTACCCCCGTTTTTAAGGTAATTTACAAGTGCTAGGTAATCAGAATCACCTGTAAATAATAACGCTGTATCAAATTGATCCTTCGTATGCATAACATCAAGAGTAAGTTCAACATCCATATCTCCTTTCTCTTTGATACCAATCCCCTCATCGGTCAATATTTTAATTTGTTTTAATGGCTTTTTTCTTACCACAAAGTTAAGACCTTTTTTAAGATAGGTATAGAATGAATGTTTTGATGAAACATCGTAATCACGGGTACCATCTTTAGGGTATGCTGTATAGTAATATGCTTTAATGGTATCAGCAGCATGCTCCCTTTTCAAAAAAGAGATCAATTTTTTATAGTCAAAAAGCATTCCTTTTGCTTGCTGAGCATTCCAAATATTTGATGCATCTATAAAAACATGTACAACGTTGCTCTTCATGCTATTAAGTATATCAAAAAAACTATCTGCAGATAGTTTTACTCACTTTCTATATCCCAGACCTCATCGATCTCCTTCATGATGCGGTCGGTATGTGTCAGTGCATGGATAATTTTATGATAATGCTCGATATCATCAAAACTTAGAGTCCTGTCACGGCGATCTTTGAGCCATTTTTGCGCTGGCTGATAGCCACCAATATAGAACTCCCATGCCAATTCCGGAACGCCATCAAAATATTGCAGATCGTTAATCCACACTCTCCCGGTTTTATTCTCAATATCAGTCAGTTCAAACCCAATACTATTCTTGGTTAAACGGCGTGTAATTTTGTTATCACTTTCTGCATCGCCTGACACAGGATAGCTTGTAATATAATCACTGCGTGAAATATTCTCAAGAAGATGTAACTGACGAAGCTCAGTTCCTTTTTTAACTAATTCCCAGAATAATTCTTTGGATTCTGGGTATGGTACTCGCGGGAAATCTATCTTCAAAAATTCTTGATATTTATCTCTATATGATGGGCTGTGTAGCACTGCATAAATATAATCCAAGATATCTTCAGGCGCGGTATCTCCTGTAATTTTACCAATATCATCCCAAATTTGCTGGTCAAGATTAGGTACCTTGGTGCCGTCGTTATGATAAAGATAAAGAGGAAATACAGAAGTCGAATCTCCAGCTGAATCTAAAACATGAAAATCAGATAATATTTTTGTAATATAAAAATATCCTAAGCTTTGCTGTCTATTAATTCTTGTTGTAATCAATGCGAGATTCTCTTTTTGCACAAAATGCTGCATCACATTTTCGCGAAGCCTCCATATTACCTTTGAATCATAATAGAGATATTTATCATCAAATGGTCTATAGGAAACCTTTTGAATGAGATTTTTATCAACATCAACCTCATCAATATTTTCTAGTAGCCACTTTCCGTAATTTTTTCCAAGGTTGTATTCATTTTTGAATTCAGGCTCTGATGGTTTATTTTCTTGTACTTTTCTTAATCGTTCATTAATTTCTTCTTTGGTATCAGCAATTGCAAAGCCGTCTCCCATAGTTACAATTCCTGTAACATTAGTTGTAAATAGCTCTTGTACACCAAAAAATTTTTGATATGCACGCTCTGCCTGATAATCAAATGTATGGAAATAGTAGGCACTTCCTTCTGGATGTACCTCCTCCCAATTCATGCTTTGCCAATCGCTGGTATCAAGCTGATGATATTTATCGGCACGTTTTCCATAGAGGTCAGCCCGAAATACGCGACCCAGCTCGTTATCCTGCTTTTCTCCTGTTTTAATTCCAAAAAAAATACTTACTCCTGTTTTAATGTCAAAAATATTTTCATCTTTTCCGCCGTTTGGCGTGGTTTCTTTTTTATTCGCATTACCGTGTAAATCCAATACATAAATCTCATCAAAGGTTTTTAATAAATGCCAGCGCATGCCACGGAATGTTGGATTATCAAGATAACCGTGTGAAGTAATGTAGTTTACAATTCCTTTTCCAGTATTAGCAATCTGTGATTCTGCTAGTGATATAAATTTAACATAATCATCATTTAACCAATGTTTTCGTTCTTGTAATTTTTGTTTAGCTCCTGGTTCGATTTTATATTTATTAACAAGTTCTTTTGCAAAATCAGTTTCGTTCGAACTTACTCCACTGTATGGAGGATTTCCCATCACAACCATAATTGGCAGTTCTGATTTGATTCGGCCCGCCTCAGCTGCCTCTTCAGTCAACCAGCGGCTCATCAGTATTTCAAGAGGTCGTTGTTTGTCATTTGCAGCCTCAAGACTGTTTGTAAGCCAGACTGATAATCGGTCATTTCCCGCATAACCAAACTCGCGCAAGGTAATTCCTAATTTCATATGGGCCATAGTGTACGATGCCATCATCAGTTCAAATCCATGGAGTCGTGGTAGAAGATGCTTGCTAACATAACTATTCCATGCCCCTGCATCATTTTTGTAGTCATTATGGATATGACGAATAACCTCATTAAGAAATGTTCCTGTCCCTGTTGCTGGATCAAGAATCTGAACCTGGTGGATATCGCGCTTTGCTTTTTTAATACCGTCTTTAGTACGATTGTCTTCCATATCGGTCGCAAATTCATGTGAAATTTTATTCCTACCAGCTAATCCATCTGTAAGATTAAATTTATCTTTCAAGATCTGGTCAACACTACGCACCATGAATGAGACAACCGGTTCAGGGGTATAGTACACACCACGTGAAGCCCGTAATTTTTGATCATATTCTGCAAGGAATGTTTCGTAAAAATGAAGAACCGGATCTTTTTTCTTTTTCTCAAACTCTTGGTGCATGATTTTTTTCACATCGGTTGCTAGATATGCTTCTATCAGAGAATCTACCATCCACGCAATCTTGTTATCATAATCTGTTCCTGCAACATGACCAAAGAATTTCTTGAGTAATGGATTGGTTGAAGGCAACAAATCGTGAGCCTCATACCGTGAAAAATTATGGAGGCTTTCATCGAAATAACGTGCTACAAATAGACCATACACCAAAGTTTGTGCATACATATCTGCAAAATCCTCATAGGAAAGATCATGAATTAAAACTTCTTTAAAAGCACCATATTGTTGAGCAATGGTTGATTTTTTATTTTCTGTAAGAGATGCTAATGCGTTAGCACGCAACAGCTGTCCTTTTGCAGCCATAATTTCTGCTAAACGTTTAGCTGATTTAATCGTCTGAGGAGTAGATTTAAGGTAGTCCTTAATCAAAAGAAGTTTTGATGCTACAACATCCTCATTATATTGCCTAAACCTGTTGTCCTTAAAATCTATAAGAGAAAATTCTGATACGAGACCTGTTTCATTAATGATTTGAAATTCATGGTAATTTGTTAGAAGAATTTTTCCAAATGCATCAACATAGCGTTGTGCTTGCGATTGAACTTTTTTATCATTAAGATCTACTGTAATATCCTTACATTCAGCGTAGGCTATTGGTACACCACTCTTCTTAAAAAGAAAGTCTGGCGCATTTCCTCCGGTATAAGCAGGTTCATTAATAACCTCGATTTCATCTGATAATGATTCAACAAGCATTTGAAATGCAGATCTATAGGCATGCTCACGAGCATTTCCTGAATTATGAAGTGATTGTATAGATAAGAAGTAATCCTGAATATTTGCTTTCATACTATTAATTATAGCGTACCTTCAATAAACTCTCGAATTCCCTTCATACTGCAGTCAAATTTATCAATAACACATGGTATACCGTCAATATAGGCAATTTTTTGTACTGGTTCTGCGATACCGATAGCATAGGCAAGCTCGACGCGGACTTCGTTCGCTGCGTGTTCTTTGAGAAGTTTTTGAGCTATGGCGCGAGCATAACGAGCACCGCTTCGATCAACCTTGGTCCAATCTTTTCCAGAAAATGCACCGCCCCCAACAGGAACTCGCGGACCATACTGATCAATAACTATTTTACGACCAGTCAGCCCTGTGTCAGCTTCGAATCCACCAATCGACCACTCGCCTGCTGGATTCAATAAAAAACGGCAATCGCTAGCAATTTTAAAATTATGCACTGTTAACCATTTCTGAACATGTTTTTCTAAATCCTTGGTTTTTGAAAGCTGGAAGCTTGCAACTATATGAGTAATAACGAAATTACTATCTATTGTTATCTGCGTTTTTCCATCAGTTTTATAAATAGCATATAAAAAATCACATAACGATTTAGCTAGATAGAGCTCCTCGGGAATCATCTCATCATTATCATTGCATGCATAGCCTATAACGATACCTTGATCCCCTGCACCCCCTGCGTCGACACCATGGGCTATTTCTGGTGATTGCTCTCTAGTGTGAACAGCCACCTTGTATGTATCACTACCAGTAACACCAGCAACTATTTGTTCATATTCTTTATGTGTAAGGTTTCCCGTACTAGTGATTTCACCAACGATAAAAATGCTTCCATGACCACCTAATGTCTCAACCGCAACACGGCTGTTGGGATCTTGGTATATAAATGCATCTAATATTGCATCAGAGATACGGTCGCACATTTTGTCTGGGTGTTTTGGTGATACGTACTCTGCGGTATATGTTTGTTTCATAAAAATAAAAGTATATTAATTGATTAATATACTTTCATCGATTCTCTCTGAGTTTGGGTCATCAGCTGTAAATGGAGCACCGTAGAATTGCTTCTCGGTTGCTGGTAGGTCATAGAGTTACATCTCTCGCTACACTCTCGATGAAAGTATTATTAGTATATACCAAAATAAAAAACGCTGTAGCGTTTTTTATTTATTAATAACTTTTATTGCTTCGTGATGAATTATAATCTGTTGCTTGTTGTACTGTAGCAACAGGAATAAAAATCATGGTACCAGTTTCAAATTTCAGGTTAAGCTGTCCATCATTATCAATAGAGTAATTCTCAATCTTTGATAGTAATGCTATATATTCACTCTCAAAAGTTTCGCCTGGGCAGGCCATCTTTGTAGACAGAAGTGCACCAAAGTCTAAATCATTTCCATCAACCATATAAGCACCCCCTATGGTATTACAATCTGTTTGGGAACTAAATTGACCAGCATTACTGAAGGTTGCGATAAATGCATCTGAATCTAATGTGACATCATCTTGGTTATCATACTCTATCGTCGTCAACATCCATGCAGAACTTGCTAGCGGCCCTACCGTTTCGATAACATCTTGAGCTGCACCTTCTGTCGGAATAGCATCGCCATCTGAATCATCATCTAAGGCCTCTGGATCACCTTGACCTACGACAATTTCAATACCCGGAATTGGGTCACCCGGAGAGCATCGAGAGCTATCGTCGCTATCATCACAATCATTATCTACATTGTCTGACTGAAAATCATATTTGTTTGCGCTCGGATCTCCTTGTTTATTTGATTTTAAAACCTCAACACGTCGGTACGCGTATGCACCGGCATCAGCAGGTACATTTTCTTTTGCTGTTCGCTCTACCAAAATGGTGTACTCCACCCCCTCTTTAAAATCAAAACCTTCTATACTATCGTAGAAGAGCTCACCATTCACCACAAGGCATTTCATAGGTCCAACACCAACGCAGTCAGCTTTTTCCGCTGCAATGTCGAAGGTCAGTAATGTCGAATTTTCACTATTGGCATTTTGCGTCAGGCGTATCTCATTCACATCTGCGATAACCTCACCGTTTTGTTCAATAATTGCCTCGTCGCCTTTTGCAAAAAACACAAAACTTTGATCTGCGTTTGCGTATCGTGTTCCTGATGCTGATTCAGTTCGAGTAAGTTCATATGTCTCCCCTTTGTATTTAACGGTTGCCTGCTCTTGCCCTCGGTAGGTAATGCGACCTTCTTCACCTTGAGCTGTTGTAAAGATGGCTTCACGTGCTTGAACCTCTGTATGTACAGAACCTGCCAATGAATCTGTCTGCTGAAGAGCTTTGTATTTGATTGCAGCACCTACCGTAACTGCAGCCAAAATAAGAATAATAAATAATAATAACGTTTGTGTCTTATTGGTCATATGACTAAGTATAGCAAATAAAAACAAGCTACTAAACAGTAGATTGTTATTTTTGTAATTCTTCGACAAATAAATCAGTTAAGATTTTTGGATTACCTGCTCCTTTTGTTTCTTTCATTCCCATACCCACAAAAAATTTCATAAGTGTTTCTTTCCCGTTTTTATATTCTTCAGCCTGGGTAGAGTTATCTGCAATAATCTTTTGTACTACCGGACGTAATGCTTCTGGATCATTATCTTGTATTAATCCCTTTTCTTCAGCGAGCTCTTGTGGATTTCCACCGTGCTGAATCATGTGTGCAAGAATATCTTTTGCCCCACGTGAGCCGAGGTCTCCTGAATCAACCATCGTTATCAGCTGAGCAAATAACTTCGTATCCAAAGTATTCCAGACATCAATCTTTTGATCCTTTAAATCGTCTGATTTTAGAATTCCAATAATATCTGATGTTATGTAATTTGATGCCGCGGTGATTTTCTTGGCATCACCTGCTAATTCTTGCGCAGTGTTTTCAAAAAACTGAGCCATGTCAGGTTCATTAATATATGATTCGATATCCTCGTCCTTTAACCCATACTTAGTCTTGAAACGCTTTCGTTTTGCATCAGCCAGTTCTGGTAACTCTTGTTTCATTTGATCAAGGTCAAATATTTCATGAAGATAGAGTTTTGGTAAATCAGGTTCCGGGAAATAACGATAGTCTTTGGCATTTTCTTTTGATCGCTGTGACACAGTGATCTCTTTTTGATCATCCCACCCTCGCGTTTCTTGGGTTAATGTTTCTCCGTTCTCAAGAGCGTTGATTTGTCGCTGTATTTCAAATGCAGCTGCTTTTCCTGCTGCAGAAATCGAACCAATATTTTTAACCTCTGATTTAATTCCAAGTTCGTCAGTTTTTGAGACTGATAAGTTTACTTCAACCCGCATTTCTCCCTTTTCAATATTGGCATCTCCTGCGCCAAGATAGCGTAGGAGTAACTGTAACTCGCGAGCAAAAGCCATGACATCTTCTGGTGTATGAAGGACAGGTTTAGTAACCAATTCCATCAATGGTGCTCCTGCCCGGTTATAGTCTATGAGGGTTTTATCTTCAAGGTGTTTTGATGTAGCAGTATCTTCCTCCAAGTGAATACGTTCAAGCTCAAACCCAGCAAGGTTTCCACCTGAAACAATAGGGTATTTATACTGTGAAATTTGGTATCCTTTTGGGATATCAGGATAAAAATAGTTTTTACGATCAAACTCAGTAAAGTTTGCTATTTCACCACCAACAGCAAGTCCAATACGGACCATGTGCTCGACTGCCTTTTTATTGATGGTCGGAAGTGTTCCTGGGTGCGCCAAATCTACAGGTGAAATATTTTGATTTGGTTCTGCATGATGTGGATCATTGAGGGACTTGGAAAACATTTTTGTCTTTGTCTTCAGGTGAGCGTGAATTTCAAGTCCAATAGTTGCGGTATAGCCTTTCATATCGATATTCATATTCTTATTGTAATCAAGAAGAAGTAAAAAACAATAATATTTACAATATTAATATATATGATATTTTAAATGTAAATATTAACTAAAATTACTATATGATAGGCAAAGCATATTTGATATTTCCGGAAAATTGGTTTAGAGCGAAAGCAGATCCTCAGATTTCATGTGAGTTGATTGCAAGAAAAGACTTAGCAGAGAAAATACTTAATGAAAAAATTCGTGGTTTCAAGATCAAGGAAATACAATCTGAGCATCTTATAATTCCTGATACTGGATTTATATCTGCGGAAATTTTTCAAACAAGACATAAAAAATTACGGAAAATTGCTGATGAAAATGGATATATGTATTACAGTATGACAATCCCAAGAGAAGAGTTCTGCGAACATTTGTATCCTAAAATTATACAGGCTGCGAAACACGAGGCTGTAAAAAATAAAATACTAGAGCTTAATAACTAAGAAAATCTCCCAGATACCATTTGGTACTGGGAGTTATTTATTTTCTAAGTATTTAATAAGTTCTTTTTTAACTTGTGCAATTGATTCGTCATCATAGGCTGACATCACAAATATTTTTTCAGGATCTACTTTAAAAGCAAATTCGTCTTTTAGTTTTTCAATATCCTGAGCTTCTGCAGCGTCAGATTTTGACAAGAGAATAAGTTCTTTTTTATCTAATAGCGTTTTGTCATAGGCGGCAAGTTCATTTCTAATCACATTGTAATCCTCAAAAGGATACTCTGACTCTAATGAAATAACATGCAGAAGAACTTCTGTTCGTTTGATATGTTTCAGGAATTTGTGACCAAGACCTTTTCCATCTGCTGCGCCTTCAATGATTCCAGGAATATCTGCCAAAATATGACCGTGCATATCTCCCAAGTGTGGATCAAGCGTTGTAAAGTGATAGGCAGCAACTTTTGATTTTGCATTGGTGAGTGCATTTAGCAATGTTGACTTACCGGCACTTGGTAAACCAATAATTCCAATCTCAGCAAATAAGCGAAGCTCTACAAAAAACTCTGCAGTTTCTCCGGGTTTACCTGGTGTCCATTCCATTGGCGTGGTGTTGGTAGAGGATTTAAAATGTTGATTACCAAGCCCTCCTTGGCCACCCTTCAAAAGTAATATTTTTTCACCAACCGTATCTAGACTCATTTCTTCACCAGTGTTTTTATTAATAAGAACCGAACCACGAGGGAATTTAAGAATAATATCTTCTCCATTTTTCCCTTCCATACCAAGTTTACCACCAGGATCTCCTGCTTGCGCCGCAAAACTTTTTTTATGAAGATAGTAGTCTAAATACCCAAGATCAGAAACGACCTCTGCATATACATCTCCACCACGTCCACCGTTTCCACCGCCTGGACCTGCTTTTGGTTTAAATTTTTCACTACGCCAGCGGACAACTCCATTCCCTCCATCACCAGCCTTTAGCTGCAGCGTTACTTCATCTATAAGTGCCATACTCTACTCAGTCTAGAACTTTTGGATAATAAGTCAAAATAGGTTACTATTATGAAAAATTATCGTTCTATGAGCATCGGATGTGGAGTTGAATTACCAAAAAGAGAGCCTGTTGTTGATTTTACAGAAGAGGGAGTATATTCGAAAGAAAATCACAAGGGGTTTTTATTAAATCTATTTCAATCAGTATCAAAACTAAAAATTGTATGAAAAAGTAAAAACCTGCGTGAATAAAATCACTGCAGGTTTGTTGTTTATGCTTTCAAAGCAAGTTTCGCTAATTTCCAGGCTCCTTCTTTTGATTTAGCAACTGCCATCCACCTGGCATTGTGGCAGAATAATGCATCTTCAACCCCGGTAATTTCTGCAAGTTCAGCATCACGCTTCCCTGCCCATGATTCTGGCATTGATTTTCTGTTTTCAAATGAACATGCTGTTTTTCTCATAGCTAACGCTTTCCAGTTAGTGTTACTACGACTGACAATAAACATGACTTCTTTATGCTTATCAAGCACTCTCATTAATGAACCAATGGTCACATGGTATGGGATTTCTAAAATTCTTGTGTCTTCGGTAGCGTCATAAATCTCTTGAATTTTATCAATCATTTCAAGTCTATGTCGCGAGCGTTCAATCTCTCGTTTAATTAGTTTTTCAAAAAAACTCACAAGGTAAACAAATTTTTCATGTTGTTTTGATTCAGCTCCTGATTCTTTCCAAGTATTTTGATACGCCGAGATAATCCCATACAAACCATAATCACACAGACCAAGTTCAGTTGGATTACTGATACTAATACCATTATCAATAGCATCTATAGGTTGAACCAACCTACGATCAATTTCTTGGCTAATTTCTTCATTACCACATAATTCAAACCCATAGTGTTTCCATATTAAGCCAAACGACGCATACGGTATTCCGTTATCACGAGTACCTGCACCTTCAGGTTGATGGTGATCATACCGCTTTAGATCGTGATCATACACACCGCCAACATCAAGAACGATATTCGCTCGCCTAATAATATCCTTGTCACGTGTTCGAGTAATAGCGATGTTTTTACCCTGTTGTTTGTAATATAACGACAGGGCTGCGCAGGCAAACAAATCGTCTGCATGAAATGAACCATTGTGCGTTACCACGCTTATTTTTTTGTTAAATAGTGAGAACATAATCTTAGTATACCTCAAGAGTACTAGCAAAACTATATTTATTAGTTTTAGGGCATATAGGAAGTGTTATATAAAGAAAAAACCCAAAATAAAGCGGGTTTTAAATATGATTTTCCTGTATAACTTACCTGGCAACTTTATCAAGTATCCAATTTCCTACGGTAAGAATAATTGACCCATAGACGGCATCCATAAAGGTCAGGACAACAAAGCCATCAATAATATCTGCCACGAACCAAAATAGTAAGACGTTAACAATAAATCCAAAAATACCTAAGGTTATTAAATTTAGCGGTAATGTAATAACTGATACAATAGGTTTTACTGCAAAATTGATAACCGCAAACAAAAGCGCCACAATAATTGTCGTACGTACAGTATCAATGCTAATACCATTAACAAGTTCAGGTAAAAGAAAATATACAATTAAACCTGAACCGATAATATGAAGTAAGAATTTACGCATACCTAGATTTTCTCATGAAAACGTAACTTTGCAAAATAAAAAACTTGGAACTATCCAAGCATTTCGTCGACAACTTCTTTTACATCATTTCCATCTGCCTGCCCTTTTAATTCGGCCATCAGCGCTCCCATTAATTGCCCTTTGTTTACATCATCTCCTAGCTCTGCTTTTTTTGCTTCAGCTTTGGCTCTAATATCATCTTTTGACATCATTTCTGGTAGGTACTGCTCGATAATAGCAAGTTCTGTTTTTTCGTCTTCTGCTAGCTCTGGGCGCCCTGCATCTTCATATTGCTGGATCGCATCCTTTCGTTTTTTAGATTCTTTGGTTAGTACCGCCAGCGCCATATCATCATCAGCAGGTGTATCTGGTGATTTTCCTGCTGCAACGACAGCATTTGTCATCTCTGACATCAATCCCCTATAGGTAGTAACTGCAGTCATATTTCGTTCCTTCATAGCAGCTTTCATGTTTTCTTTCATTTGTTCTTGTAGTGTCATAATGAAATAAGTTTAAAATTATTATTCCGAAGTTGCAAGTTAATTTCAAAATATAATTTAAAATCATTGATTAATTTCTATTAGGTGATTTAATTATAAAAAACGTAAAATGAAGATATTTATCATAAAGCCTAGTAATTTTAAATTAATTGAAGGTGAGGTAAGAAAAATTTTGAAAAAAGATATCCAATTTCTGAAGAAAGAGAAAATCTACAAAAGAAAGAATGGCAGATTACCAAAGATAAGTAATGTAAGTGGTAAAAAAGTATGTAAACTTTTTATAGAAGCTCCATTATGGAAACCTGATGTGTTTGGCATCACCGGAAAAGAACTTGATTTTCAAGAAAGTGACGCGGGATACTCTCGCTTGATTTACTTACCGTATGGTACAAAAATGATTATAAATGGAAATGATATTCATTTTATTGAATTCTTTGATAATTCAAAATTGCGCATGAGTTACTCTCTAATCGCATTAAGTTAAAAATCCAAAACTAAAGAGACATGACCTTATCATACCTGATGAGGTTTTTCTTTTACACCAGTTCCCTGTTATAATTTAACCATGAAACACACTCTTATATTTATCGACACCGAAACGACTGGAGCTGGGCCTGACGACCGATTAATCCAAATTGGCTACCGCACAACTGACGGTAAAGATGTAAACCAACTGTACTCATGCGGGCGGAAAATAGAGATTGGCGCCATGGCCGTTCATCACATTACCGAAAAGATGATTGCCAATAAGCCTGTTTTTACTGATAGTCCCGAATACCACGACTTGAAAGATCGTTTTGAAAAAATGCAGGTTTTTGTTGCACATAATGCGCCATTTGATGTTGCCATGATTGAAAAAGAAGGGCTTGATGTTGGGCCTGTTATTGATACTTTGAAAATTGCCCGTGCCCTCGACCCTCATGAAAAAATTGAATCTTACGCCATGCAGTACTTGCGATATTTACTAGGAATCGAAGTCGAAGCAACAGCACACGACGCCTGGGGAGATATATTAGTTTTAGAACAATTATTCTATCGCCTTTTGAAAAAAATAACTGAAGAGAAAAATATCACCCAAGATCAAGCAATTGACTGGATGATTGAAGAATCTAAAAAACCTATTCTCTACCGCAGCATTAGGTTTGGAAAATATGCTGGTCAAAAATTTGAAGATATCGCAAAAAATGATCCAGGGTACTTGCGTTGGCTCTTAGGTGAAAAAGAAAAAGAAGAAATACCAGATGAAAACTGGTTATACACCCTAAAACACTACTTGCATATGTAGTGTTTTATTATATTCGAGATACAATCAATAAAAACAGATGCTATGAATACAATTTATTTAGAAGATATTATTTGGGCAATAGGTATTTTGGTTTTTGTTGTTGGGATTATTATGTTGCTTTTATATATACAACTACAAAAAAGAAAAAATAACTAAATAAATCCTGGTATCCCCTACCAGGATTTTTCTATGAAATTATGACCATGATATACTGTCATTATGTTAAATATTGCACTACTGATCCTGGCTATCCTTATTACTGGCCTTCTAATATTTCTTATTCTTGAGGTTCGGAAAAGTAAAAAACCACAAGAGGATTCTTCATCCATGCAAATGCTGCTACAACAAATGAATGATTTGCGTTCTAATATGGATGAAAAAATTACTGGTTCACAAAAAGACATGTCCGAAGCCGTTCGTAATCAGTTTTCTGAATCTCAAAAATTAATCCAACGAATTAATGAGCAAATGTCCTCTAGTCTTCTTAACGTCACCAAAGAAATAACAGAAACAAAAGAAATGAACAAGCAAGTCTTTGACCTAGCTGGACAGTTATCTGATCTTGAAAAGGTTTTAAAAAATCAGAAAACTCGGGGTAATCTTGGTGAAATGGGACTTGAATTAATTCTTTCAAATGTATTATCCCCCTTGAATTACGAAATGCAGTACTTGTTCAAAGACGGGAAACAGGTCGACGCTATTATCAAAACAGAATCTGATAAATTTATTCCAGTTGATGCAAAATTTTCATTGGATAATTACCGAAGATTGGTGGATGAAACCGATGATGATAAACGAGCCGAAATCGAAAAAGCGTTTAAGAATGATTTGAAAAAACGTATTGATGAAACAGCTCAATACATCAGACCATCAGAAGGAACCCTTCCCTTTGCCTTTATGTTTATTCCTGCTGAAGGAATCTATTATGACCTTCTTATTAACGAAGTCGGAGCTGTTAAGGCAAATACTCGTAACCTTATTGATTATGCCTACCATGACAAAAAAGTTATTATTGTTTCTCCAACAACGTTTAGTGCATACTTGCAATCAGTGCTCTATGGATTCAAAGCATTCCAAATTGAAAAATCAGCTGTAGAAATTCAAAAAAATGTCCAAAAGCTTGGACGCCACCTTTCTGCCTACCATGAAGTATTTGAAAAAATAGGAAATACACTAGGAACAACGGTGAATCATTATAATAAGGCCTCTAAGGAGTTAGGGAAAATTGATAAAGATATAACCAAGATTACCGGAGACTCACCAGAACTTGGCATTGACCTTATTGAAAAGCCACAAAAAGACTAATTTTGACAGAGTCTTTTTTTTATTTAGAATATATATTAAACAAACACACCAAATAATGATAAAAGTACTACGATCAATCGGAAACCTTAATCTAACAAAGAAATTTTTCAGTAAAAAAAACTCGCTACAGGTTGTACACAGAGGAGGTAGAGATATACCTGGTGTATATACAAGTAGTGAAGACGGACTTGCTCAGAGTCTTGTAGAAGGAGAACAACACACTGCTGGAGGAATTCAAAAATAATAAGAGTTGATACCTTTTATTGTAAATCGCTACATAGGTAGCGATTTTTTATACCTCAATAAATTTAATTAATTCTTCAATACATTCTCTGTCTTGCGAGAGTCGTGGTACCTTATGCTGCCCCCCGAGCTTATCTTTGGAGGCAAGCCATGACATAAACGTGCCTTTTGGTACTGACACCACGTCAATCATTCCCAATGCTATATCTCCAGAACGTTTGGCGTCGTAATCAGAATTCAATGCTCGTAAACATTCATCAAGGCCTTCTTTGAATGCAGATATCGAGTTGGGTGGTATTTTGAATTCAATTACCCACTGATGACATGCTTGTTCTTTTTCTGTTGCAAATTTTGGGGCAACCGAGAAATGCTCGACAATGCAGCTGTGTGTTTCAGAGACTTTTCGAACAGCTTCTTCTGCGTTCATAACCATAAGCTCTTCCCCGCATAAGTTAATAAATTGTTTTGTCCTTCCTGTTATTTTAATCCTATACGGAGCAAGTGATGTAAACACAACCGTGTCTCCAAGATCATAGCGGTACAAACCTGAAAGTGTCGTAATAATAATAGCGTATTCTTTGCCAAAAACTACATCCTCTATACTAATCGCGGACATATTTCCCCTGCGGTATTCTTCAATCAGAATAAATTCATAGTACACTCCATGATCTGTCAAAAGAAGCATTTCCTTATTGATATTACTGTCTTGAATTGCAAAAAAGCCTTCTGATGCATTATATACCTCAAGATAACGTGTCCCTTCTGGTAGGAGCTTATTAAATACTGGAATATATGGGTCAAATGCGACGGCCCCATGAATGAATAATTCCATGTTGGGCCAGACCTTTCGGATATCGTTTATTTGCTCTTCTTCCATTAATTGCTCTAAAAGAGGTACAAACCATGTTGGAACCCCTGCCAAATGGGTAACATTATCATGTTTAGCATCTTCTATAATTGCTGGAATTTTTTTATCCCATGTCTTCATTAATGCAGTGTCTAGTGATGGTGAACGGTAGCGTTCTGCCCATACAGGCAACTCACTCATGATAAGCGCAGAGACATCACCAATCAGTATATTATTTTCATTACGCTCCAAACTTCCGCCGAGTGAAAGTACAGAACCCTTATCTTCAAATAATGTTGATTTTGGGAATTGGTTAAAATAATAAGAGTAAATATCACGCCCAGCTTTATAGTGGTTGTATTTTAATGAATCTTTGGTTACAGGAAGATATTTACTGCGATCACCTGTTGTTCCAGAAGATTTTGAAAACATAGCGACCTGTCCAGGGCACAGGATATTTTCTTCGCCTGCAAGCATTCTTTTTATGTATGATGAAAAATCTTCATACTTTTGCACTGGTATATTCTCTTCCCATTGTTTTTGTGACTGTATTTCAGAAAATGAATAATGAGTACCGAATTCAGTATCTTTGTTTTTAGTAACAATCTCTTTAAGGAGGTGAGCCTGCGTACGAAACACAGATTCTTTATCATTTTTCTGAGTGCTTCTGAGAAGAAAATAATTTCTCATGCACCATGCAGCAATGCGTTTCATATCCTCATCCTACCATACCAAGCACTATGAAAACTTGTATTTTTATTAATTAATTATAATATTAATAAAAAGTATACATAATGAAAACGTTTAAAATTTTCCTTATCAGTATTACGCTGATACTGCATTCATGTGCCGCTGGAATAGATACATATAGTTCTCAAAGAAGAGTGTCCTCAATTGGCACAGGTGTTGGCCTAGGTACTCTTGTAACATTTCTGTTTCAAGGAAATCGTTATTGCGCTACTACATGTAGCTATAGACATAATCATAATTTTTTTAGAAGCGGTTACTATACACCACCTGGGCGGCGGATATCTCAGATAATAGAGTGTCGCTGGGGACTTGAACCACATCCTGAATTCATTTGGAGAGGTGGTACCCAGGTAAGAACATGTGCTCACTACCAACATTGGCGTGCAAGTAGACAATATCAACCCAGATACGAACAGGATCTTATTCTAAGAAGAGACCCTTGTAGAACAATCAAACCTTTTGGAGATGATGTTTATTGTCAATACAGACGCAATGTTATTCATCCAAAATACATAGATGAATGCGGGGAAACTTCTTATTACTGTGATTATCACTGTGAAAATTGAAAAATCAGGACTCATTCTCGAGTCCTGATTTGATTTATTTTAAATAAATGACATTATATATAAAAATGCATATCTCATGAAGGTTGAAAAAGGAGCTTATAAATATGTCATTGTCACAGAAAAGTATGTGTTCAAATTTCCAAAAATAACAAAACTTTTAATCTTTGGATGTATTGGAATCTTTGAAGAACTGTTAATCTGGATAACTACTCGTGATAAGCGATTAGCACCTGTAGTTTTTGGAATCCCTTTTATTTTAGTGATCGCTAAGAGAGCTAAAATTTTAGAGATTAGTGAATGGAGTCAAAGTAAGTCTCACTACATACAGCATATTGTTTTTGCTAAAATTCACGTAGACAGTAATCATTCAAGAAACTTTGGAGTCATTAATGAATCTATTGTTCTTGTTGATTACAATTACAAAGCGACAGTTGCGTGTATTAAAAAGTTAAGAGAAATTTACCTTTTTATAAAATCATGGAACAGACAACAAACTCACGCAGAAGCGTGAGTTTATTTTTTCATCATTTTTAAGAATACATCGTGAGAAATATTGACCTTTCCCATTTCTGCCATTTTTTTCTTTCCTTTTTTTTGTTTTTCACGAAGTTTCATTTTTCGCGTTATATCTCCCCCATATAATTTAGCAGTTACATCTTTTTTCATTGCTGAAAGTTTTCGTGATGCAATAATACGTCCATCAACTTTTGCCTGAATTTTTACCACGAACATCTGGCGTGGCAATGATTTATATAATTTCTCTACTGCAGCGTCAGCTTCTTCTTGAGCTCTACGAGTAGAAATAATACGAGCAAATGCTGGGACAGGTTCTTCTGCAACCAAAATATCCATTCGTGTTACATCAGCGCTGCGCATTTCTTTAATCTCATACGAAATTGATGCGTACCCGGATGAGACTGATTTCAGGTTATCAAAGAAATTTCTCATTAATTCTCGAAGCGGCATTAAAATAACGAGCTGGGTTCGTCCATCTCCAAAAGTGATTGTTTCTGTTGTTTCTCCTTCATGTTCATATAGCAGCGTAATAATGTTTCCTATGTATTCACTTGGTGAGATAATTTTTAACTCTACCCAAGGCTCTTCTACCATAGCTACATCACCGTGATCTGGAAATAATGCTGCGGAATATACCGTTACCATCTCTTCATTTTTCTTCATCACCTCATAGGTAACAGATGGCATTGTTACAATAATTTGAAGATTGAACTCGCGTAGCAAACGTTCGGTGATAATCTCAAGGTGAAGCATTCCGAGGCACCCAATACGGAACCCACGTCCAAGGCTTCCTGATACTTCTTCTTGATACGATAATGACGAATCGGATAACTGCAATTTTCCTAACGAGGTTTTTAGTAGCTCAAAATCATCAGCTTGTTCAGGATAAATTGAAGCCCATACAACCGGTGCCGGTTCTTGGTATCCCGGTAAGGTTTCAAGAGGTTTTTTGAATAATGTTACCGTATCCCCAACTTGTGCTACCTTTGCTTCTTTAATCCCAGTAACAATATAGCCAATTTCACCAGCTGATAATACATCTGTTGTCTGTGCATCAGGTTTAAACACTCCTACATCCAAGGCAAAGAATTTACGTTTGGAGGTACCAAAAACAAGTTGATCACCTTTCTTAATCTCACCATCTATAACACGGATATAGATAATAACTCCTTTGTGGTTTGAATATTCAAAGTCAAAAACAAGTGACCGAAAGCTATCAGTATCAATAATTTTTTCTTGTGGTGGTTCAATCGTTTCAATCACATGATTCAGGAGGCTCTCGACCCCTTCCCCTGTTTTTCCTGAGACAAGAAGGATTTCATCAGCATCAACCTCAAGAAGATCCATAACCTCCATTTTAATTTCATCAACGCGGGCTAAAGGTGAATCAACCTTTGAAAGCGCTGGAATAATTTTTAGCCCAGCTTTTTTCGCCATTTCAAGAGTCGTAAAGGTTTGCGCTTGAACACCCTGAGTAGCATCAACAAGAAGAATAGAACCTTCCACAGCTTTCAAAGCACGAGAGACTTCATATGAAAAATCAATGTGTCCAGGTGTATCAATAAGATTAAGGATGTAGTTTTCACCTTGGTATTCGTGCTCCATACGCACTGGTTGCATTTTGATAGTAATACCTCGCTCCTGCTCAAGTTCCATTGTATCAAGCATCTGGTCACGCATATTACGTTCTGGAATAGTATTGGTGATTTCAAGCATACGATCTGCCAAAGTAGATTTACCATGATCAATATGCGCAATAATAGAGAAGTTTCTAATGTTCTTCAAATTCATACCTTGTATAGTATCAGAAGCCATAAAAGTATAAAGATTTTTATGAGTAAAAATTAGGTATAAATTCTTTACAAAATAAAATAAATTAGTAATATTTATACTATTATGGAATGGTTAACACAAACTATTTATGCCCTTACTCCGCTTGGTCTGGGGGTTATTATTCTCGCAGCTATGGCGCTGGGGTGGGTTTTATATGGACTTCGAGGATACCGACATTGGTTTAATCGTTTCCATCGATATGGAACTCTTCCTCCAAAAAAATCTATGCGTAAAAATGTTGGGTACGTAGAATATTATCCGCAACTTGCCCAACCAGTAATTCCTGTTGTAGCTCACCCACCTATTTTGAATAGATCTCATACACACAGACACTCACAATCAGGAAACGTAGAGACCGATTCTCGATTCTCTACAAAAGATGATTTGCAAATCATAGAAGGTGTTGGACCTAAAACTGAACATGTCTTAAATAATAATGGAATTTATACATGGCGTGAACTTGCTATTACCCCCATTTCAAACCTTGAAACCATGCTTGAAAATGCAGGTCCTGCATTCGCTCTTGTAAATCCAGAAACATGGCCAGAACAAGCACACATGGCTGAACAAGGTCAATGGAAGGAATTACGTAATTATCAAGACAGGCTGCATAAAGGAAAAGAAAAAACTACCTCATAGGTAGTTTTTTATGTGTCAATATTTGTTTCAACAATTTGAGGTTGTGAGATAACACGCTTTTTGAGCGTATCACGCAATGAACACATTTCTTCGTTACCCATGAGAAGCAGAGCAGTTATCCCAGCAACAATCCCAGCAAGCCCAGCCCCAAATCCATGAGCGAGGACACCAAAAGTAGTATTCTGGTCTACATGCGGAGCGATAACAGAGAGTGCCATATATGAAACAACCCCCATTACCATAGCTGCAATAATTGATTGTCGCAGTGTTGTTCTGATACCAAACGATTTTGTAAATGGGAAATCTTTTCTAAATACATTTACCAAAATGATTAAATTTATAAACATTCCAATACTGTATGCTAGTGCAAGCATAATAACACTAGAACCCGTAACATCAGTGATACGCAGCAGCGATTCAAAACCTTCTTTCATAGCTGGCAAACTATTATATGCTGTCACCAATACATAGGCAGAAATGATCGTAATGACAGATGATAAAGAAGTGATCCATAACGGCTTCCATGTCTGCCCTGCCGCATAGTAGGCTCGTACAAGAAGAAGATTTATACTTTGAGCCACCACAGAGATAATAAACAATGCTAAGGCTGCAGCTGTTAAACGAGTATCGGACCAGTCAAAGTTTCCTGTTCCTAGAATTACTCTCACAATTTGGGCACGGAGAATGATAAACAAAGAGACAATAGGAAGTGACCAAAAAATAATTTGTCTAATAGGTGCCATAACATGGGTAATAAACTTTTCAGTATTCTTTTGATTAATATATTCAACGAGCACCGGAAAGGCTGCCACCGAGTATGATACCCCAACAATCGCAAGTGGCACCGATTGAAGATTATAAGAAAGATTAAAAATAGAAATAGTTCCCGGAATCAATGTGGACGCAATAGAAACAAAAATAAGAAATACAATTTTGTTCATCGACAAGGTGATAGTTCGTGGTAATGAATGCTTAACGACTTCTTTTATTTGTTCAAACTGAATACGTTTTGGAATAGAGGGAAAGAGTCCGTGCCTCACAACAACAGGAATCTGAATCAGCATATGTAAAAGAGCACCGAGCACCACACCGTAGGCAAGACCTGCAACACCAAACAATGGATACAAAGCCACAATTCCAACAATAATTCCAATATTATAGAAAACTGGTGCTAGTGCATACACAAAAAACTGTTTGTACGCCTGGGTAATCGTTGCATAGAGATTAGAAATCCCTAATAAAATTGGAGACAGCAACATGATTCTTCCAAGCATAACTATCTGAGACAACTCATCTTTATTAAATCCAGGAAAAACTAATTCGCTAATTTGAGGAAATAGAACAAAGACAATCAGTGAGCTGAGAGTAATAAATAAAAAGAACACGGTAAAAATACTGTTAAGGAAACTTTTCCCTGCTTCTTTTGATTCATCAAGCTTGGTCTTTAAAAATGGCATCAAGACCGAAACGGAAACCAACGCTGCTCCAATTGTAAAAATTAAATCTGGTACTCGAAAGGCAGCATAATAAATATCCAGGGTTGTTCCAGCACCGATATCTCCAGCCAAATAGCGATCACGGAAAATTCCCAAAATCTGAGAAAGGAATGTGAAAAGTCCCAGAATCAGGGCCGCTTCTGAGATTTTTGAAAATTCTTTATTAAAGAGTTTGGTTAATCGCTCCATTACTAGCTGTAGTGTACCTTAGGCAGTTAGGAAAAACAAAAAGCTCGTTGCTAAACAACGAGCTAGAATTATTCTTCTGAATCTCTAAAAGCTTCACAAATTTTTGAAAAACCAGCGAGCAGGATTAGTTGATCAGTATAAGTATCTAAATTGTGACAAAAAGTCTGAAGAGCATATGTATCAAGATTGTTTTTCAAACGATCCTGATCATCACCATCAATTCCAAACTGACAAGTGTATATACCAGCTGGCGGTTGAAGTAAAAATCCGTATGGCAACAAACCATTTGCGTAACTAGGATTTTCTTCTCGCTGATATAAAACCTTGAATAAATTATTCATCGATTTATTAACTTCAGCATTTATTTTACTTCTTGTATCATCGCTTTGCTGAGCAATCCATTGGCTAAACCTCAAAGAAAGATCAGCCTGCATTGCAGCTCCATAGTATTTATACTTATTTGAACAAGTAGTTCTTATTAGCATTTCTTGACCTTTCTCTCCTGGTTCAGGTCGTTTTGACTCAATAGGATAACTTGATAATAAATCAAAAAGAAAGGAGAAGGTTTTTGTAATAGCAAAAGAACTTTCTCGGTTAACTTTCGCATTTAGAACAACTGTCTCATCCTCGATTAAAAGTTTCATTGAAGCATCGTAGCCAAAATTATCATTACTTGAAAAGTTCCACGTGTTTTGAAATGTAAGCACCTTTTCTTCTTCTTGTATTAATTCCTGGAGTCGATTAAATGTTCTTAGATATTTCAAATCACTTTCTTTGAAAGCAAGTCTGAAACTATAAGAGTCTGGATCATATGAAAGCTCATATTTTTTTGCTACCGGCTCTTGCCGGATATACGGTGTGTCGTTCATTAAATATAATATTTTTTGTTTGTCTAATATATTAAACTAAATATTAAAATAATGAAATAAAATCCGTTCTTTTTAAAGAACGGATTTTATTATAATTACAACATAACTCTTTCAGCCTGTTTTAGTTTAGTATCATAAATAACAAAACTGGCTTCTGCTTGTTCTGGGTGGATGGAAGATGGATTAATCAATAATGTACTGTTAATTATTTTTTCATAATAAGTATGCGTATGACCGAAAACACAAAGATCAAATTCGCCCGATAAGGCTGCTAGCTTACTAATACGTGGATAGTGATGCATGAAAATTTTAATCCCGTTGATTTCTTCTTCATAGCTATCCCCACCTGCTGATGTTTTAATAAGTTCAAAATTATCTACCGATGCAGTCTTTCGCATAAGCCCTATCAATTCATGGTCATTGTTTCCTATAACCATTTTAACCTCACCTTCAAATTTAGATAAAATAGTAACACATTTACCTGGTGCACCTAAGTCACCAGCATGCAACATCAATTCACATTTATACTCATTTGCTAAATCAACTGCTTTTCTTAGGTTTTCATAATGATCGTGTGAATCTGCAAGTATTGCTATTCTCATAATTTAATTATAGCAAATAAAAATGAGCCTGAGCTCATTTTTATTTAAACTTTCTTTCTGTTCAAAATTATTTCAGAAACTTCAAGACTCTTAGGTAAATCTAAAATCTGCTTAATGCATACAGCAACATCAGCAGGATCCATCCATTTACTCGCTTCAACGTCTGAGTTTTCTTTTTCAAAAAATTCTGTTGCCATTCCTCCTGGGCAAAAACTGATGACCCTAGATTTTGTGTCTTTAAGTGTTTCCTGCAATGACTTTGTCATACCTCGAAGCGCCCACTTTGAACCAGAATAAACAGGATAAACATCTCGTGCCTTTGTTCCAGTAGTAGAAATAACATTCAAGATATCTGATTCATTTTCTTTAATACGCTCAAACAGCTTTGAGATAAGCAAGCTTGGGGCTTTTACATTTGTCGACATCAATCTTTTAATTTCGTTTTCTGTGATATCTCCATATGGCTCTTCGCTCCAGACACCTATAGAATTAATAATTATTTCAATTGGCTCATCCATTTCTAATATTTTTTGTGCAGCTTCTTCGATTTGTTCACCTTCCCGTAATGAAAGACAGATATTGATGTCTGCATATTCACACTCACTCCTTGAAATGTTTACCACCTTCTTCCCTGCCTTGCTATATAATTTTGCTACTTCTTTTCCCAATCCACTACTTGCTCCTGTAATTACTATCATGGTTTTAGTATAGCAAAAAACCAGATTACTCTGGTCTTCTAAAAAATTTTAAGTGTTTCTTAATTTTCTCTCGAGAATCAAATTCGTAGCCTTGTTTATCTGAGAAACCTTCCCCAAAAAATTCTGACAATTCATTATTTAAAATTAAATCTGAATTATAAACAAATACATTCCAAATGCTGGTATCAAATGTTGCTTCTAAATTTGGATTAGACATATCCCAATAAACAATAACGAATAAATATTCATCTTCATCAAGACTACTTACAAAGATATCTTCAATATAAGCCCTGCTCAGACCTACCTGTGGGTAAGTATCGATGATCTGAGAATTTCCTAAAAGAATAGTATCTAAAAAACCATCTTCATTATTATTTAATTTAGTTTGTATTTTTACTTTCTCATTTTCTAAAGTGACACTGCTTGATCCTGCATCCAATTTAGATTGTATGTTTGTATGAGTTCTATTGTATTTAATTAAAAGGAACAAAATTCCAATAATTATTATTGTTATAAAGATTATTTTTTTCATAATTTATTATATTTATTAATTCTATCATCAATTCCATTAGTTCCTCCATTTATTTTTTTAGTAACAGCTTCTATGGAAGATCGTGAATTATCTAATGCTACACTATTTATATTTCTTGTGTCCCAATAAATTAGTGCTGATTCTATAGCATGTTCTTGCTGGAGTAATAAATCAGGATTTTCTACCAAATCAATATTTTCTAGGTTATTTAAATTTATTATATTTGATACCTCAGAATAATTTTCTTTCCCGGTCAATTGAATGAAACCTCTTCCTCTAAATTTATAACCTTCGCCACTTAATTCATTTCCGTTACCCATTCTATTTGCATAAACATAATTTCCTAAATTAATACGGTTTCTTGAATACTTATTAGGCTCAGACCATAACTTCAATCTAGAAGATAAACGTTCGTAGCAATCACCTTTTTCTTTATCCCAAGCACCATACCTACAACCAAAAGTTCGCTGCATTCCCAAAACGGAATAAGATAAATTTTCTTGAATTGGGTTAAAACATGATTCGTGAGCTATTTGAGATAGAAAATGTTTAATCCTAATTTCATTATCGATATTATATTTAGGGAGTTTGATATTTAATATATCTGATACCTGATCTTTATTTTTTAGATTTGAACATAATTGAACTAACATTTCTGGAGTAACTAAAGGTTTTTCTTCATTAGGAAGATTTTCATTTTCCAATAGATCTTTTTCTATATCTGGAACACTTTTAAATATATTGAAAATATTATTAACCTGCTTATTAAACCAAATTTCTGCTTTTTTTTGTTGGAAAATAAACCAATCACCAATATCATTAAAAATTTCCTCAACAAAAGATTCCTCTGTATCATCAATATCTTCAGTCTCTATTCCTTCTTGCGTAATAATTTCTTCGAGAATTTCTTCCTCGACTATCGCTTTCTCATCATACTCTGAGGCAATTTTTATATCCCCACAATCTGTTGAAATAAATCGATTAGTCCCTATCCCGTAAATACCATCTGGTGTTAATCCATTATCAGACTGAAATTCAATCAATGCCGAGCGTGTGACGGGACCAAAGTCCCCATCAGCAATTCCAGAGAGGTACCTTTTTTCTCCCAAAAATCTCTGCAAGGCTTGTACGGCCGAATTGTCATACATACCAATGCGCAGAGTTGAAGTAGTAGACTGCAAGTCAATACATTCATTATCTAAAACGATAATCTCTTCTTCAGATTCATTGAGTTGCTCATCAGTATCATCTATCTCTTGAGATATATTTTCTTCAGCTATTTCATCAATTACCTCTTCATCAGCATCATCTATAGGAATAGCCTCGTCTTCATCATCTTTAAGGAAATCGAACCAGTCCGAAATAGTATAAAAAGCATCTGGCAAAATATTATCAAGCGACGGTCTTGGCCGTGATGATCCTGATCCACTAGATGGTGATTCCTGATATAGTTCAAATTCTGAGGCGCCGCTTCTGTGTCCAAATTCAAGACGAATAGTTACTTCTCCTGGATCAAATGATTCAGTATTAATTTGAAAAGCAGCAGTTCCGTTTACGAAAATAATTTCTTCAAAATCAGTATCGTTTACAAGCACTCGAACTATTCCAGTATAGTTGATGTCCTGAGAGCTCACGACGATGCTGGCAACGTCACCGACCTGATATCTTTCTTCATGTGCCAAAATAAAGAAATTATTTACAGGGAGAGGTTCAAGAATTTCAAAGAAATTGCTGTGCCCTATCGCGGTATCGGTAATAACAACAAGCTGATATGTATCAGGAAGCGATGAGTCAGTCTCAAGAGTAAACTGAACTGTTCCATCTATAAAATTAAGTGTTTGGGAAATTTGATCTTCACCACCGCTTCTAAGGACAAGCTCGGCCTCAAATTCTTCTGAGATAGTAGTGGTAATAGAACCAGACAGTGGTTCATAACGGGCTACATCTTGCACGTCTGAAAATAGAAAATTATCTGTAGATTTAAGAAACTCTGGCAAAAGAAAATCTTGGCCTAGGGTATAGCTGTGATCTTCTCCTGCCTGGTCTGTGTAGCTGAGTTCAAAATATTCACCATCATTGATATATTCATGCATGCGAACAATTTTTATACGTGACAATATTGCTTCATCAAAATAATACCCAAAATATGCTCCAGGAATGACCTCAGTAACTGTATTATTCGTAACAGAACTGGTAATCATAATATTAGTACTAATAGCATTTTCACCTAGATAAGCACCAAAGGATTGAGCAACCGTTCCAGTTCCCATATAGTTTCCTTGTATATATAGACTAGCGCGAGTCCCGATAGAGCCATTATTAATCACATCACCAACAATAAAATAATTTCTATTCTCACCACCTCGGCGATTAGCCATCGTTCGAAGGCTCGATCCTTCTGTAACTACAAAATAATCAACGATTTGCTCGGTCTCATTTTTCATAGATTTTTGACCATCGATTATTACTGCTGGTGCGATCACCTGCCCATCGATATGAGTTGTAAACTCTGGAAACTCATCACCAATAAAATACATACGGCAATTTGTCTCTATATCGGTTATTACCCGATCAAGAGTAATTTCACAATAAGGGTCACTCTTCAGGGTAATAAGACCACCCTCATCAAAATCAGATGTTCCACCAATCTGCAATGAAAAAGCTGAAAATGAATTTTGATTAAGCTCTATCTTCTGACCATTGAATGTTACTTTTGCATTATCAAGTCCATTATAGAAACCAGATCCATCCCTTGGCGGTGTAATAATAATTTGGTTATCAAAAGTACCTGTTCCGCTGTATACTCCCTCGAGATTAATTACCAATTTTGAAGAAACAGTCCCATCATTAACAATATTTCCATTAAAATACTGGTTATAGGTACTTGAGGAACCAAAAACATATAGTGTAGCGCCGGAATTAATAATGAATTCATCTACATTAAAACTGCTTTCAGGATAAGTCATAACCTCTCCATATATCTCGACCTTTTTTGCTTCTAAGTTTGACCTTATTTCTGCACGCTCACCTTGAATGAGACTTTGTACACGAATAGAAGCATCAGTGACTAGTGATGTTGCAATTTCATGAACAGTAATATTGTTTAATTCACTCTCCAACGAAAATGTAGCACCATTAAGAGTTTCCAGTCGGAGTATTTCGATTTCATCTATTATTGTCGGACTATCATAGATATAAAGATTTTTAAATCTTTCTCCACCAATTCTGGATTCATTCCCAGAAACAGTAATATCTGGATTTGATTCCGATAAATCAGCATAACTAAGAACAAGCCCTTTAGCCTCTACACGTACTCGATCAAAGGTACCATAATTAATAAACAATTCTGAGGTAGAGATTTTCTTTGTTGGTCTATCAGGATAAATATGACCAGCATCATCCACAACTATCCCGCGTACAGAATAGTTTGAACTAATTTTTACCATGGCATTAATTTCCACAATATCATCTTCGTTTGGAATCCTGTTCTCTACCCAGGTCGAAGGCTTGTGCCAATCACCTCCTTCTCCTGTTGATTTAATAGTAGGTGCATATAACTCTTCACCTTCTTCAAAAAATTGTGTGTTGAAATTTGAATTCTTATTGTCTATATTTACAGCTGGTTGTTCTGGTTCTGGTTCTGGTTCTGGTTCTGGTTCTGGTTCTGGTTCTGGTTCTGGTTCTGGTTCTGGTTCTGGTTCTGGTTCTG
>NZWR01000006.1 GCA_002698305.1 Candidatus Campbelliibacteriota bacterium
GTGTTTCTGAGATTGTATTTGAGTATCCAGCCATAGTTAAATTATACCAGACTAGAACATTTCTCGAACTAAAAATCACCTTACAGAATAAGGTGATTTTCTTGTAGCTGGCAGACTGGGATGACGTTCGAACTTTTTTAAAAGAAAAAGCTACAAATATTTAATTTGTAGCCAGTTTCTATTAAATTTTAAGCAATTGCTTTTAGCGTTGATCCAAAAGTCATTTTATTAATGTTATTTTGACGATAGAAACTACCTTTGAACTCTTCGTTGGTATATAAGCGATAGATTTCTTTTAACATTTCTATTGCTTCATCACACAAGGGAACTTTTTCAATTCCTGCGCTTCCATGAATAAATGTATTAAGTGCAATGTTACCAATACCAACCCAACCAGCATGTCGTGCCTTTGGGTGAACTATTACTATTTCACCAGGTTTCATAGCCATTGGAACATCCCCACTAAAATGTAGTGCCAGACATTCTCCTATGTGTGAATATGAAACGGTGTGAATGTTACCAAGCAAGGAAATTTTTTTTGATTCAAATGCTTCTTTAATCTTTTTGATATTTTCTATTACGTTGCTCATTTTAAATGATTTAAGTTTATATTAAGTTTTTATGAGAATAATTATATCATCTATATAAATAGTTGTCAACATATGACTTGTTTAGGATTAGAATCAAAAACACTATATGAAATATAGTGTTTTTAGATAAATGCTGTGTTGCTGCTCGACTAGGATTCGAACCTAGATAGTCGGTACCAGAAACCGAAGTCCTACCATTAGACGATCGAGCAATATAGGACTATCATAATAAATTTTAGGTAAAATAAAAGACCTTCTTGGAAGGTCTTTTTAAGTACGTAAATATCTTCGGATTGCCAAGTAACTTGAAATAACTCCTAAAATTACCCCTACAGCTGCAACAATAATGAAAATATAGAAAATATTTTGGGTAAAGTATGTTTTAAAATCCATACCACCAAAGAATGTTCGAGTAAAATCAGCTACCCACCCTGTTGCAAAATATAATGTCACCATGGTAAATATTGCTGCCAAGAATCCATAGAATGCTCCCATCACAACAAAGGGTCCACGGGTATATCGATGCTCTGCTCCAACTAGTCGTTTTATGCGTATTTCTTTTTTTGATGCAAAGATAGCAATGCGCATGGTACTCAAGATTACCAGAAGAGCAATAATAACAAAGAAAATGGTTGCACCAACCGTTACTGCTCGAACCACATTATTAAATTCATTTAATCGATCAATGGCGGTTTTGTTGTCATAGTAGTTAATACGTTCAACAAAATCAGAATTCGAAACAGCTGGTTCTGACTCGATAGCATTTACCACTGATTCATACTGGGATGATCTGAATGCCCGAACGTTGAGTGATGCACCGAGTGGATTATCACCAAGCTCCTCAAGCGAACGATTGATGAGTTCATCATTTTGATGGCGCTCTTGAAATTGAACAAAAGCTTCTTCTCGTGATATATATTGAACGTCACGGACTTCAGGAATTGTACCAATACGATCTTGTAATGTTAAAATTTCTGATTCAGGAACATCTGGAAAGAAATAAATATTTACATCTACCCTATCCTCCAATTGACTCATGGCTACTGAAAGCCCGGCATTAAGAAACATCAAGCTGCTGAGCATCAAAAGTGCAATCGTCATGACTAATGTTGTTGAAAATGAAATCAGTTTGTTACGCCAAAATTTAATCAACCCTTCTTTTATAATTCGTTGTATATCTAATCGTAGTGACATAATACTATTCGTGGTATTTACCTTTCTTTGAATCTCTAATAATACGACCCTCTTCAATTCTGACTACACGACGGTGAAGCTCATCAACAACGTCCCTGTCATGGGTTGCTAAAATAATTGTAGTACCCAACTCATTAATCTTTTCCAAAATCCGCAGAACCCCTCGTGAACCTTCTGGATCAAGGGAACCTGTTGGCTCGTCAGCAATAAGAACATCAGGTTGATTAATAATTGCTCGAGCTATTGCAAGACGCTGCTGTTCACCTCCTGAGAGCTGATGAGGGAAACTAAATCCTTTGTGGTCAAGCCCAACCAAATCAAGAGCATAAGGAACATCAGCCTTGATATCAGCATCAGATTTTCCAATCATCTCCATTGCAAAGGCAACATTTTCATATACGGTTTTGTCCTCTAGTAATTTATAGTCTTGGAAAACAACTCCGATACGTTGTCGGTATTTAGGAATATCTTTTCTTCTTAAATTATGAACATTAACACCATCAAAAGTTACCGTTCCGCTGGTAGGCTTTTCCTCTGCAAGAAGAAGTCGTATTAACGTCGTCTTACCTGCACCAGACGGACCGATAAAAGTAACAAATTCTCCTTTATTAATAGACAACTCAATGTCATGGACTGAGATGTCTTTATTTTTGTAGCTTTTACTTACTGAATTAAAAATTATCATTATGGCTCCATTTTACCATAAACAAAAAAGCTACAAAGAATAGCTTTATTCATTATACGCTGACCAAGAATACCAGTCGTTTTGTATTGGCTCCCAGGTTACAATATCTTTACACTCTTCTGTAAACCCAGGTCGGTTCCCTTCAGGTGAGTAAGCAACCCCCTTGCAATCTGGGGCGTAACCATGGTCATATCTAAAAAAGACTACATCTTCTTTTATTTCTAAAAATTTAAAGGGCTCCGTCGTACTAAAAAATACTTCAACCTTCTCTGCACGTACATCTCTTAGCAACAAATCTTCTACTATCGGGGTGATATCTTGTAATCTCAAATTTTCATATTTCACAACTCTTTCATCATGAATAGAAAGTGATATAAACGGTGATCCAAGAGCAAGACAAAACAAGATCAGTCCGACTAATATTGAGATAATATTAATGCGTACAAAGATCAGATATAAAACAAGACCAGTACATGCAAATAAAACATTGAGTAGCCCAGCCATAGCAAAACCAATTAAATCATAGTCAGTCACAGGCTCACGCATATAACCATAGATAATGATAAGGAGTGTTGGCCCAAGCATAACCATTAAACTCACAAGAAGTTCAATAATAGTATAGTTTCTTTTTGTTAGATTATTTTTCATATTTAATAAATAGATCAATGTTTCCTGATAAGACATCATCTATCTTTGCCGTGTCTATTTCTTTATCATGATCCTTTACCATCTGATATGGATCCATGATATACGAACGCATTTGACTTCCCCACTCAATAGCAAGTTTTTTGGTGGCTGAGAGACCTTGGGCTTTTTTTTCTTCATCATCAAGATGCTTCTTGTAGAGTTTTGCTCTCATTATTTCTAATGCACGTACTCTATTAGCTTCTTGCGTCCTTTTCTCAGAAATAAAAACTGAAATGCCTGTTTCTGGATGCACCATACGTACGGCTGTTTCTCTCTTATTAACATTTTGTCCTCCTGCACCCCCTGAGCGTGCAAATGAAACATCGAGATCAGACTCATTCAGTTCAAAATCCTGAGCGCTAATTTCAGGTAATACCTCAACCAAAGCGAAACTTGTTTGTCGTTTGCCTTGCTTGTTAAATGGAGACTTCCTTACTAGTCTGTGTACACCAGCTTCTCCTTTAAGCATGCCATACGCGTGTTTACCTAATATTTCACATGAAATACTGCGATACCCGTTCATAGTATTTGGTGAGCTCTCTAAAATAGAGAAGGTTAAGCCTTTACTACTTGCAAACGATTGATACATTTCAAAAAGTATTCGTACAAAATCCTCTGCATCATCTCCACCAGCCCCGGCAAAAATACCTAAGGTTGCGTTACCAGTATTATATTTATCTTTACCAAGCAAATCATTCTTTAAATTTTCAATTTTTTTAATCACCTGCTGAGCTGCATCTTTATCATTCCAAAAATCTGGTGCATACATTTTTTGCTCGAGCTCCTCTATTTGCTGCTGAATTTCTTGCTTATTCATAAATCTAGTTTAGTACAAAATAAAAAAACCGCTAACAAAAACTAGTTTTTTAGTTTGTTATTAATGAGAGAGATATATAGCAAATAAACCTAGCACACGAGAGGTTTATTAATTTGAAGTAGTAAATAATATGATGAAATACAAATCCCTGCTATACCAGCCCACGATATTAAGAGTGCATACTGTGAAATAAAACCAATCTGTGCACCCAAACCTATTCCGGTAAGTATTGGTGCTATAACAAGCGCACCACAAGATACACACCCAACACCAAATACACCCAGCATGACTCCAATACTGCTTCCAAGGAAACTTTTACCTGCAAATATTTTTTGCTGTTTTTTAATATATTGATAAAAGAGCACAGTATTTATCCCTAAAGCTAAACTTAAAATAATTGTAGTTGCTTGTTCCACGATAGGAATATCTATGAAGTATATAAAAATATATTCGCTAAAAATAGAAAATTTTCGGCTTAAACTGATATCAGGTATTTTAAAAGAGTTAGTAAGAATTTCCCAAATAGGAATAATCCTAGCTAATAAAAAAACTAATACCGTAGCTAAAACAAAAATCAGCAGGTTATCCTTTTTTCTAAATATACGAATAAACAACGATTGCATAAGGTGAGTATACGTCAGTTTGATTTAATACGCACGAAGCTAATGCGGGCTCATAATATTCTGATATACTGGGTGCATTATTCTTTTTTAACCATACCTATGAATACAGATATTAAAGCAAACATTGCTATCCTTATTTCGATAGCAGCGCTTGTTGTTTCAATTTTGAACCGACCCGCGCCACAGTACGAATTTATTAAACAAGCAGCCGTTGATGCTGGACTCAGCAGCAAGACCTATGATCAATGTATCGCAGATCCTGCAGCTCGAGCTGAAGTTAATCAAGATATTGCTGAATCAATGATTATTGCAGAGGCACTAGGTCAACCATCACTTGGGACACCATTTAATTTGGTAGTAACTGATACGCAGCTTATCCCTGTTGCTGGAGCATACCCTGAAGAATTCTTCCAGTTAATGGTACTACAGCACCGTGAATCAGGAGAGATTCCTCAGGCAACACTTGATCAATTTGAAATCACCCCTCTTGATGAGTCACTACGTGAACAAATTAGATTATTTAACCCAGAAATAGATGCCTATAAAGGCTCAGCTAACCCTAGCTTTACTGTTATTGAATACTCTGACTTCCAATGTCCATTCTGTGCACGGGTTCACCCTACCCTTCAATCACTGGTTGATACTAATGATGATGTAGCTTGGGTATACCGACACCTTCCGTTAGACTTCCACCCTGAAGCAATGCCAGCCGCTATTGCTGCAGAATGTGCCTATGCTGAAGAAGGTAATGATGCGTTCTGGATGTTCACTGATACCATCTTTGAAAATCAGGATCAATTATAAAAATAAAAACCGCTCTGCGGTTTTTATTTTTTACTTATTTTGATTGACGTTTATTCCGTGCTCGTTCAGATTCTTTCAAATATTGTTTGCGCAATCGGATTGCATCAGGAGTGACTTCCAAATACTCGTCTTCTCGCATTAACCCCATCGCCATTTCAAGCGTTAATTCGATAGGGGGCGTGAGTTTAATTGATTCATCAGATCCAGATGCTCGAACATTAGTGAGTTGCTTTCCTTTCGTCGGATTTACCTCCATATCAGCTCCTTTGACCGTATTTCCAACAACCATTCCTTCGTATACTTCGGTTCCAGGTGAAATATATAGTGACCCTCGCTCCTGAAGATTCGCTAATGAAAATCCAAGTGCTTTCCCTGTTGCCATTGAAATCATTGATCCAACTTCAGTTTTCATGATTGGACCAGCAAATGGTTTAAAGTCTTCAAAAGTCGTCGTCAAAATTCCTTCCCCTTTCGTATCTACAATAAATTCATTTCGGTAGCCAAGTAATCCTCGCGTAGGTACCGAGAAAATCATTTTTGTCTGACCGTTTTCGGTTTGCATATCATTCATTATTCCCTTTCGTTTTCCAAGCTTGTCAATAACTGAGCCTGAAAACTCTTCAGGAACTAAAATAGTTACCTCTTCAAATGGTTCATGCTGCATACTATCAATATCTTTGATGATTACCTCTGGTTGTGAGACGGCAAGTTCAAACCCTTCTCGCCTCATGTTTTCGATAAGTACTGCGATGTGTAATTCTCCACGACCAAAAACTTTAAATTTTGACCCATTACCCGTATCTATTTTAAGCCCTACATTCACTTCAAGTTCTTTTTCAAGACGCTCTAGAATTTGACGTGATGTTAGATATTTTCCAACTTTTCCTGAAAACGGTGAATCGTTAACGAACAGGTTCATAGAAATAGTTGGTTCATCAACAGAAATTGCCGGGAGTAATTCTCCAGCATCTTTGGCTAGAATAGTTTGCCCGATAAAAATATCAGGAAGTCCAGCAATCATAACAATATCACCTGCTGAAGCTTCTTCTACCTCGACTTTTTCAAGGCCTTTAAATGAAAAGAGTTTTGAAATCTTCCCTGAAATGGTTGCTTCTTCAGTCTTGAGAAAAATAGTTTGCCCATTTTTTACAGTCCCATTATAGATACGTGCAATACCCATACGTCCAAGGAAGTTATCATACGCAAGGTTAAATACTTGCCCTTGCAATTCCTCTGAAAGCCTTTCTTCTGTAGCTACATTAGGTACCTCCTCTAAAACTAAATCAAGAAGTGGTGTTAAATCCTTCATTTCATCATCCATTGATAGTCCAGCAACACCATCACGCCCGACAGCATAGACTGTTTTAAAATCCAATTGTTCGTCGTCAGCACCTAAATCAAGAAATAGCTCATACACATCTTCTTGTGCTTTTTCTACATCAGCTGCGGGTTTATCAATCTTGTTTAAAACAAGAATTGGTTTCAACCCTAATTCAAGTGATTTTTTCAAAACGAATTTGGTTTGCGGCATTGGTCCTTCAGCAGCATCAACAATCAACAAAACAGAGTCAATTGAACGTAGTACTCGCTCAACCTCTGATCCGAAATCCGCGTGACCTGGTGTATCTAAGATATTGATTTTTGTGTCTTTATAAATGATCGAGGTATTTTTTGCATAAATAGTAATACCACGCTCTTTTTCAAGATCGTTTGAATCCATTGATACGCCACGCTCTACCATTCCCGTTTGCTCAAGAATCGCATCGGTCAATGTTGTTTTCCCGTGGTCAACGTGGGCAATAATAGCTATATTTCTAATTTCCATAATGCTGTTAATACTAGCACAGAAGAAATTAAGGTAAATAATAACTGAAAAGAATAATTTACTTTATACAGAGTTTAGGTAAATAAAAAACGACACATGTATCGTTTGTAGATTATTTACTCTTTGCTAAATCAAAGGTCTCGTCTATTCTAATATCGTGCATAAACTCCTCATCATGAGAAATCACCACCATACCCCCTTCGTAATCATGTAATGCCTGCGCGATGACTGGCAAATGTCTAAAATTAATATGGTTTGTCGGCTCGTCCAAAATCAAAAGCCCAGGTTCAAGTAGTACTAGCTGCGCAAATGCAACCAGCCCTTTTTGACCTTCTGACAAAGTACCTATCTTACTTTTAATCACATCATTCGTAATCAGGAATCCTGCTGCTACACTTCTTAATTTTTGCTCATCAACAACTGGCATAACCTTTGCTAATTCATCATAAACAGTACTATCAAAATCAAGTCCGCGAAAATCCTGACGATAATATCCGATGCGTACATCAGGATGGGCATACACCCCACTGTCCTCTGTCGCAATTTTTTCAAGCAGTGTTGTTTTTCCAATTCCATTTGGGCCTACAATACGCAAATGATGATTTTTTCTTATATCAATGTTTGCCTCTCGAGACTGCTCTTTACCATCTTTCATCCGGGTGTATGAACGGATCTCCATTACATTACCTGTTACATCTTTTTGATGCGGAATGATAAAATTACGAATCGTTTTATCTTCCTGTCGTACGTCAACCTTATTATCTTCAAATTCATCAACGTCTTCGCGCATTTGCTTTGCCAATGCTCGCAGGCGCCCCCCTTTGTTTGCAAAATAATTCGCCTTGTCTTTTTTATCCTGAATTGATTTTTCTAGCTGAGCATTTTTACGTTTTTCCTTTGCAACACGTAATCCAATCTGCTCGATCACATCATGATAATTACCTGTATACTGTTCAACTGTTTTTGTACGTACATCTAAATACAGCACTCCTGTAGAAAATTCGTTTAAAAATTCAGCATCGTGGGAAATAACCAGAACTGTTTTATTATAGTTTTTCAGAAACTCAGTCAGATGCGCTATTCCTGATGAATCTAAATTGTTTGTTGGCTCGTCAAGAAGTAAAATATCAGGATTTTGAATCAGTGCAGAAGCAAGTAATATACGCGCCTGCTGACCTCCTGAAAAATCAGTAAGTTTTTGTTCTTTGTTAGCCTCAAGACCAACGACCTCTAGTACAGTATCAATACGAGGATCAATATCATAGATTGTTTCTTCAAACTGTGATTGGAAATACTCACGTAAGGTCATATCTAATTCATCATGAGCTATTACTTGGCGTGCCATAGCGATACTTGCCTTGTGAGCGATATGAATATCACCATCGGTTAATTCAAGCTCACCCATAATCATTTTAAAAAGCGAGGATTTCCCTGCACCATTCTGACCCATGAGGGTTATTTTTGCACCACGGCGAATAGAAAAATTCACTTCATCTAGAATTGTGTGTACTGCTGAGTATTTAAATGTTACGTCTTCAAAACGCAGTATAGATCCGTTGTTTGACATGATGGGTATTGTACATATTTAAGCCAAAGAAAAAAGCTCTGCCAACGATACTAATGTTCCCCAAATAAAAATTTGAAATAATGTCGAGAAGCATACAGCATATACAAAACAACAACCAAAGAGCTAAGAAAGACTATATTTGCAATAACATCATCATAATTTAAAAGATTATATTTTGATAATAACTGCCACCAATCATGAGTGTTTGCATCTCCTGTTATTAACGGTAGCGCCCGTTCTTGTGCATCACGAATATAGATAGACACACTGAGTAAAGCAGAACTCAGCCAATATAAAATAATTATTTGCGACAGTAATTCACCCCGTGCCTTAAAATAGAGAAAAAGTAGCAAAGGAATACCAACTTCAAAAAGAGCTCCACCTAAAAGCATTATCGTCTCTCCGAATATCATCATAAACGTATGACCTGCTTCATGAAAAACAAGATTAACAGAATCCATCACCCAAAAAATATCACTGGTTACAAGCATCCACACACTAAACGTTATCATTAACATACTTAGGCAAGCATGCAGATATACTTTTGTTAGTGAGGCATTCATTACATACAGTATACCTAAAATAAAAACTATAACGCGAGGTTACAGTCTATTTCTTCAAGGTAAAATTCATCAGTTTCAAAAGCTAATTCCTTAAGGTCGGCATACATAAACACTCCTTCGTCCTCTACCCGCGGCACTTCTACTCGCTGATACCCTACATACAATCTATCATCAATAACTTGATATACTCGTTGCTCTCTCCAAGAGTAGTCACCTCGATTGGCAGAGGCAATTACATTAAAATATCCATCTGCCGTTGCACCAGCGATGGTAGCATACTCGGATTCACCATTTGCAGGAGTAATACTATGAGTTCCGTATACCTCTTGGCCTTTAACCGTCACATCAATCCGTTCTACATTTTCCCCAGCTTCTGTTTCCGACCTGTATTCGTAACATCGCTGCTCAGCCTCAGCAATACCAGCAAGCCCAGGTGAAGTAACCTGTTCTAAGTTATTTTTGTTGGAAAGAAGAATGGCAATAACAATAAGAATAATAATAGTAATAGGAAGTAAAAGTTTTTTCATACAAAGATTGTAGCAAATAGCATTTTTTTTAAAAGAACTATATAATCATAAAAAATAGGACATATGTTTAACAATAGAATTAAAGAAAAGCTAGTTACTCGTCGATTTATTAAAAATTCCTATACGAGTGATTTACGATGTTCGATAATCCCAGAATTATTTATATTTATCAATGATTATTTTTTCCAAGAATATCGCTATATCTACCGAATGCCTGATGGCAATGATCATGTGGTTATGCGCACGTATTCCTATACAGAAATAGATGAATTTTTAGATTTTATTTTTAATGAGAATTTAATTTATAAAGGTGAATATTTAAGGTTTAAAGAGAAGCTATTCTCTTCAGTTCTTATTCCTGATTTTACAGATGCCTTAATCTATTTAAAGAAGAGAAAAAAATACCGAGCCTTAGGCACCTGCCCTGATATAAGAATAAATAAAACACGTAAAAGTAATGGGACCCTTTTAGTTATGCTTTACTCGTGTTCAGAAAACGATACATTATTACTCTCTACATACTCCATACAGGACATGCAAATTTTTCTTAATATATGTAATGATAAAAAATTAATCACAACAAAAGAATTTGGGTATTTATTTGATACTCTGTATTCTTAAAATGCCCTTTCGGGCATTTTTAATATCTCAAATCTACAAAATCATCAAGCTCCTTTCGAACTTTTGCCAACTTTGCATAGTCATCATCATCTCTGCGGTATCCGACGGCAGCAATCACTGCTGCATGGTACCCCTCTGAATCTAAATCTAAAATCTGATTATATTTTTCATTCTCAAATCCTTCCATCGGGCACGCATCAATTTTCATATCAGTACACAATGCAAGCAGTACACCAAGACCAAGATACGCTTGTTTTTCTGCCCATTGTAATTTCTCTGAATCACTCATCACATCAAGCGTATTTTGAATTGATTGTTTAAAATCCTTCAGTTCGCTGTGGGGCACTTCTCGCACTTGTGCTATACGGTTTATATATTCATCTACCTCTCTTTCACTAATATCTTTTTTGGCGGCAAATATAAAAATATGTGACCCATCAACAATCTGAGCTTGATGATAAGAAACTTCTCGTAATTTTTTCTTTATCTCATTACTGTGAACAACAAGAACTTTATACGGCTGTAGTCCATATGACGATGGGGCTAGATTCACCCCTTTTAAAAGCTCGGTAATATTTTCTTCTGGAACTTTTTTATCCCTATTAAATTTTTTAGTGGCATATCGCCAGTGCAGTTTGTTAACTAGGGGCATGATTATATAATTGAGTTATCTGATAAATAATAATGAACAACTTCTCTTAGATCTGTGTGTTTTGGAAGAAAAGTAATGTCTTTATGATGTTCAGATTGAACATGTTGGTTAACTAGCATTTCTTGTGCAAAATCTCCATATACAATTCTTAGCATCCACTGCTTTACCGTCACATAGAACCATGCTTTTTTAACTGCCCCTATTGCGCTTGAAAACTGTTTTTGAGTGGTGCTGGTCGTACTAACTCCATTAATGATGGGTGGTGTATCTTGAGTAAGTGCTCTGACATATAAATGAACAAGATCTCTTATATCAATCCATGGGAAATAATCATCACCATTACCAAGAATACCTCCTACCTTAAGTTTAAAGGTATTAGCTACTTCTTTTAAAATTCCACCCCTTCCAATAATATGCCCATTTCTAATACAGGTCGTTTGAATACCAGACGCTTGGGCACGCAAGACCTCATCCTCCCACGCTTCTACAACCTCTGAAAGAAAATAATAATTTTTTCGCTCTGATGATTCTACAAGAACTTCGCCTGGCTGATCACCATACCAACCAACCGCAGAAGCAGCTACCAAGCGTTCAGGTTTATATCTCTCTTGAGATATAAACTCAACCAAATGACGTGACCCATTCACACGTGAATCCCAAATTCCTTGTTTGTGTTCTTTGGTAAATCTTCCAAAAATATTTTTTCCTGCAAGATGAATATAGGCGTGGGGATCTTCTAATAATGAGTAATCTGCATCATCTTTATTAAAAGGTTCACTGAGGTTTTTTTCAAAAAATGAAATTTGCTCATCGTTAATACGAGATGGATGCAGGTCCATTACCACAATTTCATATCCACCCAGATCCAATAATTTTTTTATAATTTGCGTTCCCAGGAAACCAGAACCACCTGTAATAATTACTTTCTTCATAGCTCTATTCTAGCATGGTATGATTCATAGAATGAATACAGCCAAAAAAGTAGTAATTATTGGATCTGGGGTTGGCGGGCTTTCTGCTGGAGCTCTTCTTGCAAAAAGAGGATATAAGGTAACCATTCTAGAAAAGAATGAATCGCTTGGAGGTCGTGCAAATATTTTCCATGCCAAAGGATTTACTTTTGATATGGGGCCTTCATGGTATTTGATGCCTGATGTGTTTGAACATTTCTACGGCTTGCTTGGAGAAGATATTAATGACCATCTTGATATTGTAAGGCTTGATCCGTCGTATAAAGTATTTTTTCCAGGTGAAGATACCTTACAAGAAATTGATATTCACTCTGACCTAGAAAAAGATCTTGAAACCTTTGAGAAACTCGAGCCAGGAGTCACGCCGAAATTGCGTAAATATTTAAGTCGTTCAAAAAAACAATATAAAATTGCAATCAATCATTTCATGCACCGAAACTACAATTCATCATGGGATTTTCTTTCGTGGGAAATTGCAAAAGAAGGACGTCACATGAATCCACTTCAGACAATGGAGCGATACCTCAATTCATGGTTCAGCAGTAGTCGTTTGAAAAAGATTCTTGAGTACACCTTGGTGTTTCTTGGCTCTGCACCGGCTAAAACACCTGCTCTATATAATGTTATGAATCACGTTGATTTTGGTATGGGCGTGTTTTATCCGCGTGGCGGAATCTACACTATTATTGAATCATTCAAAAACATGATTGAAAAATTTAGTGGAGATATTCGAACATCATCACCTGTTAGGAACATCATTGTTAAAAACAATACTGCTGTTGGTGTTGAGCTTGAATCCGGTGAAACAATCAATGCAGACTATGTTATTTCAAATGCTGATCTTTGGTATACCGAAACAAAAATGCTTGCACCAGAACATCAAAGTTTTCCCGAATCCTACTGGAAAAAGCGTACGATGGCACCGAGCGCCTTTATTCTCTACCTTGGTTTGAATACAGAAGTTCCAGGACTCCTTCACCACAACCTTCGATTTGCGCAAAATTGGAAAGAAAATTTTCGCGAGATTTTTGATGAACCTCGCCTTCCAGAAGACCCGTCATACTATGTCTGTAAACCAACACATACTGACAAAAATATTGCACCTGCTGGCCAAGACATCTTATTTACGCTGGTACCACTTCCCTACGACATCAACATCAGTGACGAAGAGAAGAAACACTATCGCGACAAAGTTATCACGATGATGAAAAAGGATCTCAATCTCCCTAAGCTTGAAGAAATGATTAGTTATGAGCGAGAATATTGGTCAGAAGATTTTGCCAAGGACTATAATGCCTATCGCGGAAATGCCCTTGGTGGTGAGGCGCATACCTTAAAACAAACACTTTTTAGACCACGAAACAAATCTAAGAAAGTACACAACCTCTTCTATGCAGGAGCTGGAACCAATCCAGGGATTGGCGTACCAACGAGTATTATTTCAGGGCAGCTCGCCTACAAACGTATCGAAGGAATTAAACACCCCCACCCACTAACTGATTTAAATGGGTAATATGAAAAAAATTCTTGTTATTTTATCACTACTGTTTTTCCTTATTGGAATTGGAATGGCGTATATTCCTGATGATCTCTTTATCGAAACGGGATCAATAGTTGCTGTTTTAATTCTGGCAGTTCCTGCCTTTTACGGCATGTGGAAAATATACGGACCAAAAGGAATTCTTGCAGTAATCACTCTGGGTCTTTTTGCTCTGACTATTGAAACAATCGGCATCTACACCGGGTTCCCTTATTCTCATTTTGATTATTTGATGCCATTTGGGTATAAGCTCTTTGGAACGACACCATGGACGGTGTTTGTTGCATGGAGTCCACTCGTCATTGGTGCCTTTCTATTATCACAGGCTTGGTTTAAGAAATGCTGGTCACAAATTCTGGTGTATCTCGGTCTTTTGATTGGTACAGATTTAGTTCTTGACCCTGGGGCCGTCGCTCGCGGCCTGTGGCAATATGAATCAATTGGTTTATGGTACAACGTTCCAGTTCAAAATTTTTTAGGATGGATATTCTCAGGAACTATTGTTTACCTGATTCTCAAATTTGGCCTACCTAATAAAAAAATCAATCAAGGTAATCTTATAATTGGAAGTCTTTCCACGTTGTTATCATTGAGCCTGTGGTCCGGTGTCGCCAAGATTTACGAACTGTGGTTGCCTTTTATAATTGGATTACTATTAGTTGTTGTAATCATGTATGGATTACTCAAAAAACCATCACATTAGTGATGTTTTTTTACTAATTTATAAATTAATTGTTTGTTCAAATTATGATTTTTTAAAATATTTAGGTACTCCTTGTAATTGAAGATTTCTATTCCTGCAATATCATAATCCCGGTTCTCTTTAAATCTTTGTAATATTTCAGTAGAAGAAAGATTTAAATCTACCTCAAAGTAAAAACCAACATTAGTATAACCACCCTGAAATATAGCCCTTAGACTCATAGATTTTATCTCTTCTTTGGTTACTCCAATTTCTTCTTCAATCTCCAAATAAAGCACATCGAAAATATATGTATTACTCATTTGAATATTATCTTCCATAATTCCACCAAGAACCTCAATAGAATTCATATTCATAGATTTTCCAGAAAGACGAACCATAACAAATTTTTTATCTAAAGTTTTAACGGTAGCGCTTACAAAACAACCTTTCCTATGTAATTCCTTTGAAATGCCATACCTTCTGTGAATTTCACGTAAACCAAACCTGTCTTTGAATTTCATTACTTGAAATTCAAATACTATATTGCTTTCTTGTTGTTTCACTGATTTTAAACGATAGGTATTTCCGTTATATAAATTTAGTTTGTTATTTTTTGCTTCGTATATCTTTTTATTCCATATATCATCAATCTCATTTCTAATATTTTTAGGTAAATTAAATTTTTCCTGAGTAACTGAGGCAATAATATCTTTTGGTGAAAAATTACCTTCAATAATAATTTGAGGCTTAATCATATAGCCAAAAATTTATTAACTAATAAGAAAAACAAAGTCATTCCGAAAACCGTGTTAACCAAGGGGAATTTTTTGTACATCCAAAATGATTTATTTGGATGTAGAATCGTATATACAACCATAGCTAAATAAATCAATCCGAGCAGAAGCGGAATAACACCAAGATGCAGGTATCCAATATATGTTGCAACTCCGTATGCAATCAAACAGAACCGTAAGGCCCCTTGGTGCCCTAATACTGTTGCGAGGGTTCTTACACCTCCTTTTGTATCAGCCTCAATATCTGGAACAGCTGAATAGGTCTGCATTGCTGATGCCCAGAGCAAACCACCAAGAACCCCTAACCACGAAATATTGGTGTTACCAGTAGCAAAGAAGCCAACAACCGCAGGTGAGATATAAATAACTGATGAAAAAATAATATCGAGTGGAGGTTTTGTTTTTGCTCTTATAGGTGTCGCTGAATAGTAAATACTGAATAAAATGAAAATAGTGAACGCGATAGCAGATTGCCATGGTAAGAAAAAATTTATTAGCGCAGTCAACACTGTCCATATAAGCATATGCCGAGATAAAAATTTATGATGCTTGGGCTCTATTAATTCTTCGTATTCAATTTTTTTTGGATTATGCTTGTCGGTTTCATAATCATAGATGTCGTTAACTCCATAAATCAATATATTTGCAGGATAGGTAAAAAACAAACATAGAACCCCAAGAATAATCAACGTTTCAATATCAAGTAACCGAGGGTCACCCGCCGCCACAACCCCAACCAGAAAAGTACCGAGAACATAGATCCAAAATCGTGGACGGGAGATATTAATAAGTCGCTTTACATTCATAAAACTAGTATACCTTATTCTTGTTTGGACTCTTCATTTTCTTGATATTTTTGGTTTTTAGAAAAATAGGAACTCAGTAAATAGACAGGTGCAGCAAAAGTAATTAAGAAACTGAACCAAACCTTTTTCCATGTAGGTATCCTAATCCGATCAAGAAATGGATTGAAATTTCTCTTCTTTAAAATTCTTATATTTTCACGATAAGTGTAACTTGCTAAAAGTAATGGATAAATATTTTTCCAATGCAAAAATCTTAAACCATATATTCCACGATCAAATAGCTTTTCATTTTTTTCATAGAAATACCTAAGAGCATTTTTAAGCTCCTTTGTGTGCTGTCTTTGAGCAATCATGTTCTCAGTGACACCAAAAACAGCAAGGTCATTCATAGGTAAGTAAATACGATTTCGATCTTGATAATCTTCATCAATATCCCTGAGAAAATTTGCTAACTGCATTGCCTCACCTAAGGATTGAGCATGAGAGAAAGCCCTTACATTGTTGTATCCAATAATGTGACACATTATATGGCCTACGACAGAAGCTGAGCCCCACATATACTTTACAAGCTCGGCATATGTTCGTATGCGCATGTCGGAAGAAACATCTTCAATCATTGCTTGAATAAAGTCACCTGCATACTCAAATGGAATGTTTTTATTAGTAAATAGGAAATAATTTGCTCGTAGTATTGGATGTGTAGCATTAGATGGGCCATTCTTTATGACATGCCCCCACTCATTTTTATACTCATAAATATTCGCATGAGTCTGGCCTGGCATTTTTAGATTTGGATTATCAACTAACTCATCAGGATATCTAACAAAAGCATAAAAAATTACTGTCGCTTTTCTAATATCTTTGGTAAATAGGCGCGTCGCAAAAGCATAGTTAGAGCCAAACGAAAAAAGAAACTGTTTACAGTATTCGTAGTCAGCATCGTATTGTGTATTAACATACGTGATATACTTAGTCATATAATTAACTACTACTGTATCACATGACTATTAAAGAACGAATGGAAAAATTTAAAGAGGGTTTTAATATTCATTTTGAAAATGAGGTACGCTCTGTCTTAAGGGAGCAGCGTGATTTTCATGAAATTACAACAGAACTAGATGAACCTCTGAAAGATTATATTCTTTCTTACACAAAAGGAGGTAAAAGAATCCGTCCATTCTTAATACATTTTTTTGGTGACAATGATAATAAAGATCTCATAACTCTTGCCCTAGCGGTAGAGTTATTTCACTTGGCTGCTCTTATTCACGATGATATGATGGATGGGTCTTATATGCGTCGAGGTGAAAAAACTATTCATATTGCCGTACAGGCATATTCAAAAGAAAACACTCATCTTGGTACCGACATAGGATTGCTTCTTGGTGATGTTTTTTTAACTGCTTCTCTTGCAAAAGCTGCACAACTCCCAAATCATTTATTTGAAGAATTTAGATCTATGATTCAGCGTACAATCCGTGGGCAATATCTTGATTCTTTTGGGATGAATCAAATACTCGGAGACCAAAGTTACGAAGAAGTCATAGCTCGACATAAACTCAAAACTGCATGGTACACCTTTTGTTCACCTGCTCGACTTGGTTATATGAGTAATAAACAATACGACCTGAAAACCCTTGAACAAATTACAGTGATCATGTGCGAACTCGGACTCTTATATCAAATCCGTGATGACATTATTGATTGTATTGATGAAAACAGCGGCAAAGCTCTTTTTGGTGATATTACAGAAAATCAAACAACCTGGGTTACCTTATATATTAAAGAAAAATACCCAGTTAAATTTAAAGAAATTCTCCAAGCTAAAGAATCTAATAACACAGCTTTACTAAAAGCAATCTTTAAGGACATTGACCTAAAAACTCCTTATAAACAAGAATATCAACAACGACATGAAATGATTGAAAGCATGGGAGAAGAATTTATAGAATTAAAAGAAAATATGCATAAGGTACTTGAACTCCTCATGTTAAAATAAGACCTATGAAACCCATAGGTCTTATTTTTCCTCATCAATTATTTCACCATCACCCAATTCTGGAGCATACCGATGAGGTATATCTCATTGAAGATAGTCTCTTTTTTGGTGACAAACATACTAATATTCATTTTCATAAACAAAAATTAGCCTTTCACCGAGCCAGCATGCAGGCCTATCAAGATCACTTGGTGGAAAAAGGCATCACGGTTCACTACATGGAATACCAACCAAACAAAACTATAAAAAATATTACCAACATAGATAGGAGAAGAAACTATATCGTTGTTAATCCTACCGACTACCTCCTTGAAAAACGTCTGCGTGAATCATTTCCCAACATCACCTTCCTGAACTCTCCCCTCTTCATCAACTTGAAAGAAGACAACAAGAAGTACCTAGAGGACGGCAAACTATTCATGCACGACTTTTATAAATGGCAACGTAAACGCCTGGACATACTTATGGACGATGATGAACCACATGGTGGTCGCTGGTCCTTTGATGATGAGAACCGCAAGAAAATTCCTAAAGATCACTACCCCGAAATTCCAAATGATCCGCAGCAGCGAACAAACGATTACGTATCAGAGGCTATAGAATATGTAGAGAAAAATTTCCTTGATAATTATGGGTCAACTAAGGGATTTTCATATGCGGTTACCCGGACCCAAGCACTTACCGTTCTGCGAGATTTCTGCAGTGAACGACTTCACCTCTTTGGTGATTATGAAGACGCCATCGTAAAAGACCGATCCCAGCTCTATCATAGTATGCTCTCGCCATATATAAATGTTGGATTATTGAGCCCTAGGGAGGTCGTAGATTATATTCTCGATTACTCGAAAGAAAACGACATTGATATAAACAATACCGAAGGAATTATTAGACAAATTATTGGCTGGCGTGAATTTATTCGTATGGTTTACGAAGAACACGGTACCCAGCTCCGCACCGAGAACCAGTGGAATTTCAGACGGCAACTCTCCGAGAAATGGTATACCGGAACTACCACTATTAACCCTGTAGACAGAACCATCGACAAAGTCATTAATAATGCGTACGCACACCATATTGAACGATTAATGGTAATGGGTAATTTTATGTTTCTCTGCAAAATACATCCAACACAGGTATATCAATGGTTCATGGAACTCTTTATTGATGCATATGATTGGGTAATGGTTCCTAATGTTTATGGAATGGTTATGCAAACCAACAAAGGGCTTATGACAACCAAACCTTATATTTCAGGTTCAAACTATGTTAAAAAAATGAGTGATTATGGTAATGGGGATTGGGCAGACATCTGGGACGCTTTATACTGGTCAATGGTTATTGAAAATCTCGATGAACTCAAATCCAATAGGCGAATGCACTTTGTTGTCAGTCATGCAGAAAAGTTTAACCAAGAAGAAAAAAATGCCTATCTCACAAAGCGGGAAGAATTTTATCGCTCACTCTAAAGAATCAAAAATATGTCTAAGCTGTAATCGATTATTCTACAATCGCAAATGCTGGAAATCTCGAGATACTTGGACTAACGTTAAATATTGTAGCGAACGTTGCAGGCAAAATAAAAAACCTAATTCATAGGTTTTTTATTTTTCAAAATTATCAATGGCTGTTTTATATGTCTCAATCGCCCTTTCTCGTGCCTCTTTGTGATCAACCATCTCAGATACGTAACCAACACCAAAATATTCTGGTACCCATGTTCGTACATACTCACCTTGTGGATCAAATTTTTCAAATTGCGTGTGTGGGTTAAAAACGCGGAAATACGGTTGCGCATCAACACCAGAGCCAGCCGCCCATTGCCAGTTCCCAACGTTTGAAGCCATCTCATAATCAAACAGCTTTTCAGCGAAATACTTTTCGCCCCACCGCCAATCTATCAAGAGGTGTTTTGTTAGAAAACTAGCGACAATCATGCGAACACGATTGTGCATGTACCCTGTTTCGTTGAGTTCTCGCATACCTGCATCAACAATAGGAAACCCGGTCTTCCCTTCCTTCCATTTTTCAAATTCATCCTCATTATTGCGCCACGGTACTGCGTCATATTTTTCCCTGAAAGCCTGGGTAGCAGTATGAGGATAGTGCCATAGAATTTGCATAAAAAATTCACGCCAAATAAGTTCATTCATAAACGTGTAACCTGGACCTTCATAGGCTTGTTTCATAATTTTTCTAATGCTCACCAAGCCAAAACGCAGATAGGTACTTAATTTCGACGTAGCATCACGATCTGGAAAATCTCTATTTTCTGCATATTCGTCAATAAGGTGATCAGTTAAGGTGTAGTCAGGAGCTTTGAGACTTGATCGCTCAAACCCCATATCTCTCAGCGTAAGCTGAGGAAGCCTCGTATTCTGATAAAAATTATGACCATAACGACCAACATCGTAGGTCTGTAAATCACGATCGGGGTCAAAAATTTGCCTCCATTTGTTTTTATATGGTGTGTAGACAACATATGGATCACCATCGTCTTTGACAACTTCGTTTTTTTCAAAAATAACTTGATCCTTGAAGGTGCTGAATGCAATATCATGCATGCTAAGAAGTTGTGTAATAGATTCATCACGTTTTTTTGCATACGGCTCGTAATCACGGTTAGCGTAGACCGCTTCAACGTCGTAGTCCTCTATAAGCTCTTCCCAAACCTCCTTAGGCGAACCGTGGCGAAGATCTATTGAGCTGTCGTACTTTTCCTGAAGCTGGTTCCGCATCTCTTGGAGAGTGTCAAAAATAAATGTAACCCTGTGGTCATCTTTTGGTAATGTATCTAAAATCTTAGTGTCAAAAATAAAAACCGGTACGACTTTTCTTCCAGATTGTAAAGCCTTATATAAACCATAATTATCACCTAAACGTAAATCACGTCTCAACCAAAATAAAACAACTTTTTCATCTGAACTCATACCCTAAGTATAACAAAAAGCCCAAAAAGGGCTTTTGCTAATAAATAGTAACTTCTGCTTCAGTAGATGATTCTACCGTTGTTGAATCATTATCCATTTCAGCTGATGTTTCTTGACTGGCCTCTGCTTCAGCAGAAGAGTCAGTGTCAGTTTCATTCATATCTGACTCTTCAGTACTTGTAGAGTCATCCCACATATCTTCAAATTCGACACTTGTAACTCCATCAATATAAAGTGGATCATTCATGCTTGATTCATCTTCAGTTTCAGCTTCGTTAATCATTGCTTCAAACGAAGCTTCGATTGAAGTTTCAATATCATCAAAGGTTTCCTCGAATTCTTCTTCTAAAGTCTCAATATCAGCTTGAATTGATGCTGCAGCAGATGAACCTTCTGCTTCAACTCGAGATTTTACAGCGTTGAGTTTACGCCCCATTGATCTGAATTGGAAACGAGCATCAGCCATAACTTCTGCTGACTGGTTTTCAATAACGGTCTCAAGTTCATTTAAATCATTAATTGCGGCTGTTACACCTGCTTGAGTATTCAATGCGAGATTTGTCTTCACGCGCGTAAGTGTTGCCTCTATACGAGATTCAAGATTTTCAACTATTTCTTCCTGCTCATCCTGCTGCTCTTCTAGATTCTCCATTTGCTCTTCTTCTTGAATTTCTATTGCTGTCTCATTACTAATAGTGGCGTTGTATACGGCATATCCACCGACACCAATCACTGCAATAATAAGAATTGCAGCAACTATTCCTAATCCTGATTGTTGTGTTTTATATGTGTTCATAAGTTAGTATGTTAATGTATAATTTTCTTACTTATCGGGCTCTATCGCGTCGGCAAGGGTTTCTCGAGCTTTATCAATTGTATCTGAAACAGTATTCTTTGTCTCATTTATATTTTCTTTAATTGAGTCCTGTGTATTTTCAGCAGATTCCTCAATCTGGTCTTTCTTTTCCTCAGCAGCCATTTGTATGTGTTTTTTTGCTTGGTCGATATGTGATTGTGGATCGTTGTGATTGTCTGTATGATTCATAGTTTGGTTTATTTAAATCGAATAAATAACGCATTATAATAATGCAACTACCCCTATTATATAATAAAAGTACAATTATTACAATTGTACTTTTATGACAAATTATCTTTTTTCACGTCTTAATTTATCTTGGAGGAATTCAATATAATCTTCAAGTAAAGATATTTTCTTTTTATTGCTAAAATTTTTAGTAATCATTTCATAGGGATTCAATACCTCTCTGTCATTGGTGTAAATACCAAAGTGCAAGTGAGGACTTGTACCCTGTGCATTCCCTGTATCTCCTACAAAACCAATAATATCTCCTGCATCAAGTTCATCACCTACTTCGAGATCTTCAAAAACACCGTTCATATGAGCATAGTAGTAACTATGCCCTCCTGGATTAGCGGTCCATACTTGTATACCTCCAAGACCCTTATCTGCAATCTTTGTTACCACTGCCTCAGTCGGACTTGCAATAATGGCTCCTCTAGGTGCAAATATATCCACTCCTTCGTGAGTTCTTCCCCCTGATCGAGGGTCACCAAAGGTATCTTGTATGTCGTCGAGAGCTACTCCAAACATTATCGGATTGGCAATTTTTTCAACAGCATCGTCATCTAATTTTCTAATTTTCCTATACAGGCTCGAATCATTATGACGCGCTTCTGAATAATGAAAGCCTCCAAACATTATTGTTGCTCCGGTAATAATAGCTAACACTATTGTCGTAAATTGTATTTTTTTCATGCTCGTTAGTATACCAAATATTAAAATCTATACCTCTTAAACTCAAAATCATAGATATATCCTTTTTTATTAATTTCAATACCTTCTTTTTGATAGAGCAGAGCTCGTTCTATAGTAATTTTTTTATCTTTCCATACTTGCCCGTTACTATATACAATGCGGTGAAATGGAATATTATTATTTCCACCATTATGGGCACGCAATAAAATTCCATTAACACTTCTTGCTGCTTGTCCACCTGAACCACAAGCTCGTGCAAGGTCTCCATAGGTTGTGACCTTACCTGACGGTATTGATTGAGCTGCTTCTACTACGCGCTCACTGAACGTTAGTTTCATATCCTCATTATAGTGAAGTAAAAAATAAAAACAGCTCGAAATTGAGCTGTTTTTATTTTTATATTATAAGTTTACTCAGCTGGGTTGCCGTCTACATCAACCTCTACTGACGCCTCGTATAATTCTTCTGCAGTTTGATCTCGAGCTTCTCGCGATGCTTCTTGAGCTTCATTTTCAAACTCTTCATATTCTTGACGCACCTCAATAGCAGCTTGACGTGCCTCTTCTTGAATAGCTTCTGTAAGATTTTGTCCTGTTCGATTAAATGCTACCCAGGCAAGAATAAGTGCAAGAATAGCAATAATTAATGCAATAACTGCTGTTGTTGATTGATTTGATGTTTTATCCATAATTGTTTGTTATTAGTTAGTGGTAAATAAAGATAGTTATTAATAACTAGTTATTACTTTATCTTAAGTAATCTAATTCAATTATAGCATAATCTTATTTATTGTACAAGTATTCATTCTGTACAAATTTAATTATTTATCAAGCCAAGTACTTATGAATATCTTTTTTTGTTAGTCCAATTTTTTTACCTGGATTGAAAATATTCTTAGGATCCATTATTTTTTTAATTTCCTTAAATATATTCATCATATCTGCCCCAAACATTTGAGGTAAAAATGGTGTTCGTACAATTCCGTCATTATGCTCAGCGGTTATTGTTCCTTTATATTCAAGAGCTAAGGCGTATACTTTTTCTGAAATTTCAACAATATGGTCTTTATTTTGTTGTTTATTCATATCAGCCAATGGAATAATATGAAAATTACCATTTCCTAAATGACCTGCAATCGTATACATAAACTCATCTTTATACTCATCAAGAATTTCAACAAGTCGAGGAATATATTCTGGAAGATATTCTGGATTTACTGCAATATCATCAATAAAAGGAGCTGTTCGTGTTCCTGATCCAGCAGAACGAGACTTTATTGAATGTTCGGTAAGCAACTTGAAACTATCATGCCTAAAGTCCCAGTATTTCTGAGATTTTTTACCTTTTACCACAAAAGATTTAAGCTTTGGAATTTCTTTTTTCAAATCCTCAAACTCTGCAAGCACCTCTTGGTGAACTTTTTCAGCGTTATTATCTGCAGATTCAGCAAGAACGATAAACTTTGGGACGCCTCCGGTTATTGCCATCCAAAATTCTGGAAGAAAACGGATTGAATATTTAATTGCCTGGAAAAATCCTTTATCTTTTATAAAATCGCTAAAAAATTTTACCCCGATCTTAAAGGTATTGTCATCATACAGCTCAATAGTATCGAGATCATGTTTTTTTAGTACTTCAACTATTTTTGGCAATTGATGAATATCATTTACAAAAGAAACTATCATTTCTTCCTTGTCTTCATGCCTGGTAAGTTTATACGTTACTTCAGTAATAACACCCGTTGTCCCTTGGGCTCCGACAATGAGCTTGGTCATGTCAAAGACACCCTGCCCTTGCTCAAATGATTCGATCGAGTCAGCCTGGAGTACATCCCAGATAAGATATCCTGCTGAGTTTTTTGATGTTATGGGTTTTTTTGACTGTATTAAATCAAAATTTTTTTTAATCAACTCATATATCTCAGTTGCAATTTTTCCGAGGAAATTATTTTCCGTCAGCAGTTGCTGTAATTCAAGATAATTCAAGGCCTGTAACTCATATTCATTTCCGTCGGCCAAAACAACTTTTACAGACTTAACGAAATCTTTGTTCTGTCCATATTTCAAAGATTTTTCACCTGCTCCATTGTTAGCAACCATGCCGCCGATAGCACATAATTTTCGGGATGCAGGAAATGTGGGCATCAACATATTGTGTTTCATGGTTTTTTCCTCAAAAGGAATATACATTGATCCAGGTTGAACCGTACCATGGCCTGTAATCGGGTACGCAAAAGTACCACGCACAGATTGTATACCAAAATCACCTGTTTCTATGTTAATGACATTGTTCATATACCTGGTAACATCGACAATAATTGAATGGTTTAATGAACCGCCCGACATCCCTGAACCTGCTGCTCGTGCAGTTATTGACAATGGTTGTTTTGACTGCTGGTTATATTCGTTTACAAACACAACAAGTCGTTTCAAGTCCTCAACATGCTTTGGGTACACAACCATATCTGGCATGATTTTGAAAAGACTCCAGTCAGTGCTATGGCTCGTTAGTTCAGCGCTGTCAGTGGTCACATCACCGTCGAGAATAGGTGTTAGCTGTTCTTTAATATTGTTATAATTCATGTCTACATTGTATCAACTTTTGAAGAAAAAATAATAAACAAAAAAAAAGAAGCATATGCTTCTTTTTTTGTTTATGACCAATCATCAGAATCTGCTTGCCATGTTAGCATCTCAAGCAACCATGATAATTGCGTGGTAGCAACGCCAATCACCGTATCGGCTCCTCCATAATAAATAAATAATTTATCATCGCGAATAGATGCACCACACGGGAAAACAACCTTATTAATTTCACCAACAATTTCCCATTCTTCTTCTGGTTCTAAAATAAAATCAGTAGTTCTTCCAATAATGTTTCCAGGATTATCAAGCTCCATAAGCATCGCACCAACACGGTAAAATTTATCAGTAGATACAGCGTGATATAGAAGCAGCCACCCCTTCTCTGTTTTTATTGGGGGACCTGCGATACCTACCTTAAGACCATCCCACATTCCAGTTCGTGGGCCGATGAGTGGAATACATTTATCAATGCGATGTTCACTAAAATCAAGCTCTTTAACCGTGTCAAAACAAATATGATGCGCAACCCGATGAAAAATTGCATATTCATCTTTAATTTTTTCAGCGAGCAGGCATGCATCTTTGTCATCAACAGTATCTGGTGTAACCAACTGAGGGACTGACCACGCAGCCCAGTTTCGTTTCTCAAAATCATCAAGTGAAATAGAAGAAAAGGCTACTTTTGGCACATCAATTCCGTTGTAAGCAGTGTAGAACATATATAAGGTGTTTCCGATCACTGTTGCCCGACCATCCTCACAACCTGAATTTCCAGTAGGATGAGATTTTTTAAGTTCGAAATCCATTCGGGGAACGTATATTGGTTCGCTAAAACGTTCATCAATTGAATACCCATCAGTAGTTGTAGCCGCACCCATGTATGATGTGTTATCCTCCGACATTGCCCGATACACAATATAGGTGGTATTACCAATATCAACGGTCGTTGGGTTAAATACTAATTTTGCTTCCCATTCATGGCCCGGAATTGGTTCGAGAATCGGATTGTTATTATATCGAACAACTAGTTCCTTGCGTTTTTGAACGTCCATACTATCTAAAAGATGCTCGAGGTTGACGGTTGCCATACAGCAGACGGAGTCTGCTCCACCATAATAAATATCTAGTCGATCATCATGAACAAGCGCACCTGATGGAAAAGTGATGTTTTTAATTTGACCTTCTTTTTCATAACTCTTTTCCGGAACAAGAATTGGACCAGTCGTCCGGCCGATAATATTTTTAGGATTATTGTGATCGAGTAATAATGCTTCGATGCCAAAAATTCGATGATCCTCATCAAAATAATTTTGAATATGTGAATACACTAAAAGCCATCCTTTGTCAGTCCATACTGGTGAGGCTCCAATCTCACAATGGTCGTCTTCTTTTTTACGTGGATCAAAAATATGATCGTCAATATTGGCATACCAATCATGCCAATACCCTTGATCCCACATCTGCTCTTCAGTATCAAATTGGATAAATGCAATCTTTGAGGGTGGATTATCAGGGTCAACGGTCAGCAGCGCAGTAAATTTTCCATTAATTTTTTCAGGAAACAAAGTCATGGCCTTAGCGTTAAATGGTGTTACTAACTTTTTCTCTTCAATCGTTTTAAAATCTTTCGTTGTTGCAACCGCTACCTTAATACCGTCAGCAGAAAAAGGATAGGTCGACAGAGCTGTGTAGAAAATATAGTAGGTGTCACCTATTTTGGTCACCCGTGGATCCTCACAGCCATATCGTTCCCATTCGTGTTCAGGAAAAATAAATTGCTCATGGTGATTAAAATGTTCTTCATCTCGACTAAAGGTATATCCGATAGATGAGACACTAAAAGACGGTCCTTTTGCCATTAAATCAGGCTTTGTCATTGCCCGATATAAGGCATGAATAGTATGCGATTCTTCATCATGCCATGGTGACCAGTTGAAAGCAGCATAGGACATCCAATGCTTTTCTTCATTTGGTCTAATATATGGATTATGGTCTGATCGTTTTGTTATATACATAGGTCATCAATATTCTTAATTTTAGTAAGTTCTGGTTCGATGTAAGGATCTTTCTTTAGTTTATCAACGAATTCTCGAAGAGGTGCCTGTGCCAAGCAAACGTATTTATCAGATCCTCCATAGTACACACAGAGAACACCCTCACGAACAACAGCTCCGCAAGGATATGCCACCCCGAATTTATGCTCATTCTCATACCATTGACTTGGAGCCATGATTGGATAATTACTGCGGTACAAAACTTTTTCTGGATTTTCATAATCGAGAATCATTGCACCAACTTTGTATCGGCGATCATTTGACCCAGCACCCTGATATATAACAAGCCACCCTTCATCAATTCTAATTGGTGCAGCTGCTATGGCTATTTTATGACTATCCCAGGAATCTCCCCGAGCTTTAATACATGCCATTTCCTTTAGGTATTTTTTTCCTGGACCGAAATCAAGAGTATCAACATAATCAATTCTAATGTGCGGCCATATCCTGTGAAATAACATATATTTTCCTCGTACTTTTTCTGGATGCAAGACAACATTTTTATTTCCTTGACCGTGATACGTGGCAATGTCTGTCATCGGCTGTGGAGTTTTCCAGTTCCATTTAGCATTCAAGAAATCATTTTTACTAATCGAAGTGATAGCTGGGCGGGCCTGCTGGTATCCATTATATGCTGCGTACACCATATACAACCTACCCTCGATTTCTGTTATTCTTGGATCTTCAACTCCATGCCATATATGGCTGTCTAAATAATTACTCGGGTAGTAATTATAACCAGATTTATAACGTCCTTTTTTGAAGGTTTGTATAATCCGAGAATCAATATTTACCCCTTCAAAATTCATCGTTGGCACATAGATAGGGTGAGTTAATCGATCAAACACAATACCATTATGACTCTTTCCATAGCCAATAACAGAAAGTCCAGCTGAACCTTCGGCTCGATACAGTAAATGCGTAGTCGAATCTATTTGAATAGCTGTTGGGTTAAAGGTTGTATGATTTTCCCAGTCGTTATGAGGATGGGGTGCAAGAATTGGGTTATTCACATACTTTTTAAGCATTGCTTTTTCAGGATGTGGATTTCGTCTCGAATATGGTTCATGCAAATCAAGTGTATAAATATCTTTAGCACGATCATCATAAAAATATACCTTAATCATATCTTCATTAAGATACGCACCGATAGCTGATGCTGTTATCCCAACTGAAGATTGTGAAGCAAAATAATCCCAAAAAGGAACTTCATCAAAAAAGGCTCGCCAGTGAATGTGTCCCAGATTATCATGATCGATAAGTGCAGCTCCAAATCGATGGGTTTTAAATCCTCGCATCTCATACGAAGCATCATAGAGAACAAAAATTCCATCAGGAATAACAAAGGTTCCCACGATACGCAAAGGGCTATGATCAAATGAATCATTTCTCGGACTCAAGCTTGTTGAATGATATTCAATATCACGATCTGATAAATCTAGCTTCCGGTAACAAATTTCGCCATGAAGCGAAGTAATCAATGCAACATCTCCATTTCTCTGTTCAACAATTTTAGTGGCGTAGCCGTTAGGGCTCTCTACCATTGATTCAGCTTTAAATTGAATACCATGTTCAGAAAGGAGGTAAATGGTTTTATATTTATTTTTAACCGCCACGGTCATCACTAATGCAAATTGACCATTTTTTAATAACGTAGCATCAAGATCACGCATATTAGGAATATGTGAACGCAAAACCGTCGAGAAGAAAATCTCTCTTCGATAGACTCTATGAACAGTATCGCTTACTAAAAATAATCTCTTTCCTTCTCTGAGAAAAAAATATACCTTATTGTCAAACCGTGCTGATCCTATAATTTCTTTAGCAGAAGAAGCTTCTTGTTTCACATTCTGAACAAAAAGTTTCTTCAACCAATAAATAATTTTTTTTAGTAATCCAATCATGAATAATGACTACCGATTATATTTATCTTCAAGACGAACAATATCCTCTTCATCAAAATGACCATATGCAATCTCAAGAATCACCACCTCATCAGTAGGTGCTGCGATTCTGTGTTGTTGACCTTGTTCTACAAAAATTTCCTGCTGAGGTTCTGCTGTAAAAATAGTATCCCCCAAAGTTATTTCCGGATGACCCTGAAGAACAAACCAATATTCACCACGATGTTTATGAGTTTGAAGAGAAAGGATTTCGCCAACATTAACTCTTAAGGTTTTAACCGTAGTTGTTTCATTCAATGTAAACTGTCGAAAACTTCCCCACGGTTTTTGAGTTACTTGTGATGGATTCATTGTATTCATAATACCATGTATTAATTATAAGCCTCAAGGACATTGTTAATAATATCCATGGTTTCCTCTGGTCCTGAAGTATCTTTGGTATCTATAGCAGTCTTCGTTGCGGCAAAATCATTTCCACCAGGTTTAATTTCATCGCCAATAAACAATCCATTCTCAATTTTAAATGGAACATGGTCATAAAATTCATTAATACCGTAGGCCTTATCAATTCCCGCCAGCGTAATATCTATTGATGTAGTTCCTCCAAACTTAACACTAAATTCATCTTCTAAACCAGAAAGCAAACTAACAAGTTCTTTTCTCTTAGTATAATCAGGGTCCCATGCCTTTTTAATTTCAGGTAATTGTTCTTGTCCCAAGGCTGAGAGTGTTATTTGCGAATGCCGATCTTCAATTTGTTCACCACAAAGAATACTTTGGTCGATATCAAATGAAGCTTGCTGGAGGGCGTTTTGAAGAGATGCAATAATTCTATCTTTTTGTTGTTGAGTTAATTCCAATTCATACACAATAGTCCAGTTCCCGCTATCATAACTTCTCATAGCAGAGCCGGTTGTTGGTAAAATATATATATTACCAAGATGAGCTTCGTCAGTAAGCTGATCAATAACTTGTTTTTTTATTTGTTGAAATTTGCCTCCCGTAATAACTACAATATTTACCATGGTACTCGCTCGAGATAGTAAGTCCGCCATCTGCTTACTAATTTCCTGCTTGGAGACAGCAAGGGTTCCATCTAAATCAAAAATTAAAGTATCGTATTTTTTCATGTGCTCAGTATAGCAAGTCTTGCTATACTGAGCACATGAGTAATAAAGAAATAGTGGTGGCAGTATCTGGAGGATTTGATCCAATTCATATTGGGCACGTTAGATATCTAGAAGAGGCAAAGAAATTAGGTGATCGGCTTGTGGTGATTATTAACAATGATAATTGGCTTACAACAAAAAAAGGTAAAAATTTTATGAACGAAAATGATCGTAAAGAAATAATAGAAGCATTTGCATGCGTTGATAAGGTAGTCATTACGCAGCACAAAATAGATGACAAAGACCGCAGTGTATGCAAAGCATTGGAAGAAGTCATGCCTGATATTTTTGCAAACGGTGGGGATCGATTTGCTGATGATATCCCAGAATTTATTTTCTGTAATGATCATAATATTGAAATGAAGTTTAATATCGGACATGGCGGTAAAGTTCGTAGCTCCTCTGATCTTCTGGAACGTTATAGTAAATAAAAAACACTTATTCAAAAGTGTTTTTATTATCATGAACATACGTAGTTACTGTCTGCTAATTGCGATGGGGGTTTGTATCATCATCTTTAGGTTTCCCCCACATCCATTTAGGTTTTTCACCTTTTTCACGAAGAATCTTGAAAAAAGTTATTGTTAGCAAAATTGCAGGAATAATAAAGGTAAAAATGATTTCTCTTTTCGGTGATTCTGCATCAATTGTTAATGCAAAAATAATAACAAGACCAATATACACAAGAGTTACAAGCCACCCCTGCCACGTTGCAGGAATCCATCCCCAGCCATACAACTTTCGTCTAAACCAATATTTTTGAGGATTATCACTGAGATATTTTATATATTCTTTCATATATAAATTGTACCAATAAGCTTCTTTCCATAAAAGAGTAACTATTTAATCTTACTTTTTTTGGAGAAAATATAGTGATATAATTATTTGGTATGAATTTAAAGAAAAAAGGATTTACATTAATAGAATTACTCGTCGTTATCGCGATTATTGGTATCTTATCAGCCGTTGTTTATACAAGTCTTGGAAGCTCAAGAGTTAAAGCCAAAGACGCGGCAATATTAACTGAAATGAATCAAATCGCAACTGCAGTTGAATTAGAAACAAAAGCAACCGGTGATTACACTGATGTGTGTGATTTATTTGACGCAAACAACCCTCTTGAAAACTTAAAACAAGGAGTTATTGATAATGGTGGAATCTGGGAAAGTTGTACAGATGATGCATCTTCATATGCAGTAGTGGTAACACTCAATGCACAACAAGCATTTAATAATATCTTTAAAGCAGAAACAGTGCATGCACGAGCTTCGACAACAATGTGTCACTTAGTTGGAACACCAGAACAAGAAACTATCAATGTTATAGGAAGTACTTATGAACATACCCAACATGGTGATACGTATGGTCCATGTCCACCGCTTGCCCCATCTACCACATATGTTGGAGTTCATTCTCAAGATGAATCACTTCTTAGTGCTGAAGATATTAACAACCTGCGGCAAACAGAGGGAAGTAATTTTATTGAACCTAAGTACTACTGTACTGGGGCATCACCAACAAGTAGTATTGGTACAGGGATTTTAAAAGGATATCTATATAAAATACCTGAAGGAGGTTGCGGATCCCCTGCTCCCTCATTCACAGCAGCCCAGTCTGCCTACGCTGAAAGAGAGTAAATCTCTCTAAAAAAGAACCTCTTAATAGGTTCTTTTTATGTTGTGGAATTATATAACTTATGATGTTCGAACTTTTGTAAAAGAAAACTCACCAGGTAAATGATGAGTATGAGTTTAGAATTAGGATAGAAGAATTTCTTCTGAGTGCAATCCACATATGAAAATTTCTCCTTTTGAATCAACTAAGTCGACAAATTTTTCCCAATAATCTTTAGGTAAGCCAGTTGCATAAAAATCTTTTACCTTTATTTCATGTATTTTGAAAGGGGTAATATATTTAGATGCATATTCTACTTGTTTTCCTGAATCTTTGAATACAACCTCGTCATCTTCATTAAAAGTATTTTGCATATAGATTTACATTTAAATTGTTATTTATTTTTATTTGTTATTATAATTTAATCATTATAAAATATATAAGTCAATATCTAACCTGTCTAGGATTCGAACTAAAAACACTATATGAAATATAGTGTTTTTAAGTAGAAAGTGTGTTGCTGGCCGTTTGGGATGATGTTCGAACTTATTTAAATTGAAATTCTCTTAGATAATCAATATATTCTTCTGGGAAATTATGAACTGATGCATGTTTTATGATGTTTTCTAAATATTCTTGATTGGGAGATATTTCAATTTCAGGTATTGAAACATATAAATAACAATTGAGGAATTTGTTATTAGGAATTTGAACTTTTATTGATTTACGAATGTAAGCACTAGGGTCTTCTATATAATCCAATGTATCTAAGTCCTCTTTTGAAATCTTATACACAATCCCATACACATTTCTCCCTTTATTTGACTCTATACTTGCAACACCACCTTCGATATAGGTACCTTTTCTATTAAAACAAATATTATAATTAGAAATAAATCCTTTTGATAAAAATTCTGCTGTTGAGCATCGTTTTTTCATTCTCTGTTGATCTATATTAGAACCATAAGCAAAGTATAAAATACTATTTTTCATTTTATGATTATAGCAAAAATCACTAACAAAATAAGGTGGTTTTTAGTTGCTGGCCGTTTGGGATGATGTTCGAACTTATTTATCAAATCAAACCTTCGATTGAAGGTCTAGGTTACCACTATAATTAACAAAATATAAATCTCAGGCATTTTATACTAAAAAAACCCGCACAAATTAATGCGAGTTTTTAATGTAATTTTAGTTAGGACAAACCTGTAAACCTAATTGCTCTGGAATAGAAGGAAAACGTTTTTTGATTTCAGCAACAAGCTGTTTTTCAGCAGGAACATTTCCATATTGATCAATAATCGCAACAAGTGTTACTACCTTTTTTTGCTGTATTTCAAACTTCTTCTTTCCTTTTTTAGTTTTAGTTTCTATCTCAACATCTTCAGTTACCACTTTATTAGCACACACAAGGGGGTCATTATAAGCATCTAGTGCTGTTTTGAAACTCTTATAATTCACAGAAAAGCCGTTTTCATGAGCAATAATATATGTATTGATATTATTAATTGCGCATAAACCAAGTTTTTGCTGAACTGATGCTGGTGCATCTGGTAAATCTAGCTTAACCTTTTCATCATTGTAATAAAAGTCTTCGAGTCCTTGATCAGTATTATTCGGCCATAAAACCTTTTTTCCGCTCTCTTGAAAATGTTTTCTTTCAAGGTCATAACAATACTTATAAGCATAACCTAGCAATGGATTAGTATAAGTCAAGATTTTAATTTTTTTCTTGATTGCTATATCTTCATCAGTGACCGCAAAGACACCGCAAAAAAAACTAACGATAGCAAGACTAAATAATACCCAACCTCCAAAAGTTATAAATCCTTCTGGCGATAAAAATTCAACAGCTAGTATAATCAATCCAACGGTATAAATAAGAAATGCGGGTAAACCATACATCCAATATTTATGAGTCAAATTAAGTTTATCAGCATTACTTAGATCTGCTTTCACCAAACCGTTATTGTCTATAGACTTAAAAGTGTAAAAAGGAAGCCCTTTTATCATCATTTTAAGAATATATTCTGGTAAAATTACCAACGGTTTGATACCTTTTTCTTCAAGTTCAGAACGATACTCCTCAATAGCGGTTTTTTCTACAGATAGTTTATTTTTGAGCATCTCTTTTCTTTCTGGGTTTACAAAATTTGAAAAAATTCCTGAAACTTTCTTTTTATCAAAGACAACAGAATTATCTTCAGCAAGCGTTTGAGCCATAGAATTTCTTGTATTTAAATACTCTGTTTCTAACTCTTCGGTCCATGTTTTTGTTTTCATAATCGTCGATTTTAGTTTTATTGATTTGATTTCATTATGATGGCAAATAAAAAAAAGTCAATTAATTATTTAGCGATTTTTCGTTTGATATAGCAAACTAGGATAAAGTTCGAACCAAAAATCACCTTATCCTAGAAGGTGATTTTTAGATAAATATTTCTTGCTGGCCGTTTGGGATGATGTTCGAACTTTTGCAAAAGAAAATCCATCAACTGAATCTTCTTGATGGATTATTACTTAATTTAAATTATCAAATTTTTTTAATAAGCGATGATTATCTGTAAACGAGGGATTAGAGAAATAATCTTTGCTGTTCAAAAACTGTTGGTCGGTAATACAGAACTTTATTCCTGAACTAAAACCTATTCCGAGTTTTTCCATATACCCATCTTCTTCACTGCACACCAACATAGAGTGGCATCTATCAGATGAATGAAACCAGCCTAAAAAAATTGGAGGTTTGAAAGACGGGTTCCATAGAATTACGCTGTCCCAAAAATTGTTTTCTATTTGTTTTATAGTTGAAAATGGAATATTTTCTAATGAGTAGCTTTCAAGAGAATAATTTACTACACATCTATCTAATACACTTCGCACATTAACTTCGTATTCTTCCATGAAATTAGTTTCATATTCGTTCAAAGGGGATCCAACTAATAGTATTCTTTTCATAAAATTGTTTTTATTTACATAAAGCATAACCTCAAATAATTTTTTAGTAAAATTTTGTATCATAAAATTATTAAAAATAACTTGTATACAACATTCAAAAAATCGCTTAAAGATGAGGTGGTTTAATCTTTTGTAGGAAATTTTAAATAAAAAATGAGTCATTTCTGACTCATTTAGATTTAAAATTAATAATATTAATCTACAGCGATATCTTCTTTTTTAAACTGAAGGTAGTTAAGGTCTGGAATTTCAATTTCTAATTTTTTTCTTAATGAAGAAATCCATTGATTCATTGAGTTCTCAGATATCTCTAGGCTTTCAAGCTGATTTTTATTTATTACTAAAAGCACATCTTCAAGCTTTTCTTGGTCTTGAGCACATCTTTTTTCCCACATTTTTATTTGCTCAAAGTATCTTTTCCTACTCCTTGTAAAACGACCAATTGCTGAATCAATCCCTCTACTCAACGAAAATAGCAAATCTCTATCGACATTTTCTTTGGGAATAATTTCTGTGACCATTCGTGAATATTCTGCTAAATATTTTAGAAGTGCTTTGTAGTTAATTGGCTCCTTACTATTATCAGATTTATCATCATCGCTAGAAACAGATGTTCGAGAATACTCAAGAGCACATGTTAGCGAACAAATAAACATTACAGGTAAAAAGAATATATCCTTATAGATTTCTTGGTTATTTAAAAATAAGATAACTTCTAGCTGAATAAAGAAAACTAATATTCCCAATATTAAAAAAGCTATATCCTTTGTCTTTTTTTTTCTTAAAGCTCTCACCGAAAGATCAAAAAAACTTAAAGATAGAAAACCTGCTAACGCAGAGATTATAACTATGCCAACATAAGCTAACCATGGATGGGATAAATTCTCAGGATGCGCATATGTGCTTTCTAACAAGTCATATCTCGTGCCTAAGATTAAACTTAAGCCAATTATCGCTGAAATTAGAAATAGGATTCCTAAAATAAGAAAAATATATTTTTTCATAATAAATTATTTAAGGTGTTATTTTATTCATTCAATCATTTAAACATTTATTAGTCAACATATAACCTGTTTAAGATTCGAACTAAAAACACTATCTGAAATATAGTGTTTTTTTAAGTAAATAGTGTGTTGCTGGCCGAGTTGAGCTAGAACCGTGGTCGGTCAAGCCCTGTAAGGTATATTTATTAAGTTTTGAATATAATTTCAGACCCGTCCTGAGCACCTATATATTTCTCAAAAAGTGACAAAAGTGACACAGGAAAGCATTTTAAAGTTACATCCGTCTGTAATCTTATAAAAGCTCAAAAGGTTGATTAATAACCTCTGAATAATACTGTGATTGTTGTTCCAAATATTTTTTACTGTCACTAAAGACCTTTGAATGAGCAGAACCAAATTGGTATGCATTAATCATTCTAGAAAATATCAATTGGTCTTCTTTGCTCCTTAGAAAATTTTCTCCATCCATTCTCAATTTAGGATGAAAAATAATTGCCTTACAAGGTGTAAGCGGTAAGGCAAGAGTTAAGTTTATATTTTTCATATCCCACCACACCGGGAAGTTCCACCAACCTCGAGAATTCTCAAAAAACAGAACTGGATTATCAGAGATTACAAATTTATTATCTGTTCCAGTAGTATCCAATATAAGAATATTTTTCTCATGAATATTTTGACTTATTTCACTCGCAATAATTTGTGAAAGTAATCTAGTGATAGATTCTACACTTTTGCCTGTCAGAGTAATTTTCTTACTATAACTATTTAATTCCTCTTGTGTTACCTTAAATGAATTATTAATAATGATATTTTGAACAGTTTTTGGGTTAAATTCATGATCATTAACAAAAAGTTCTTTTTTGAAATCCAAGTTTTTTTCAGTGACTAAGAAAGAAATAAATTTATGTAGATTTTCATAAAAGTATGGAGTTCTTGTGATCTGGTGAGCAATAAAGGTTGCAATAATTGATGACTCAAGAAAGGTAAAATTTTGTGTTTTTTTAATATCTTGAATATATCGAACAACTCGCGACATTGATTCTTCTAGGTTTCCATAGACTTGTTTTTCAGCATAATCAGATTTATTTCCCTGTTTATCATCAAAAATATAGAAGTCTGTTTCTTGTGCTGCGTCTACTATTTTTTCGTCTGTAATACTTTTATTCTCAATAGAGAAGGCATATACAAAACCTAACTTACTTTGATCATCAGAAACACTAAATTTCTTCAGAATGAACTGAGGTATATAATGACCTCGAGCTTCACCATTATAAGTATTTTTGTAATAAGTTAATCGCCCAAGAATATTCATAATAAAAAAGATGATTCTTGCCTCAAATCTTGTTTTTCCTAATCTGTTTCTTAAACAAAAGCCAATAAAAGAACCGTGTTGTTTCGATAACCATTTTCTCATTTATTTATAATAGCATTTTTATACTACTGTCTACCAAATAATGTTACCAACAACCAACCCTATACTCGCTTAGCAAACATTCATATTGCGACATAATGTATATATGAATACAGTAACAAATGCACAAATAGGTTCAGCCCCAGTCATTATTCAAAAAGATATCAACTATGTCCTCTATGCTCGTAAGTCTACTGAGAGTGACGAGAAACAAGCTCTCTCGATTGATTCACAAGTAAAAGAGATGAGACAAATAGCAGAGCGAGATAATCTGAATATCATAGATATAAGACGTGAATCACATTCAGCAAAAGATTCAGGAAAACGACCAGTGTTTCTTGAAATATTAAATGACTTACGATCTGGTAGATATACAGGAATACTCACATGGGCACCTGATAGGTTGAGTCGTAATGCTGGCGACCTTGGTTCATTAGTTGATTTAATGGATGAAGGTAAACTCCAAGAAATCAGAACCTATGGTCAAAATTTCAAGAACTCACCAAATGAAAAATTTCTGTTAATGATTCTTTGCTCTCAAGCAAAGCTAGAGAATGATAACAAGAGCATTAATGTAAAACGAGGATTACGAACCAGAGTTGAAATGGGATTGTGGCCATCAGTAGCTCCTACAGGATATCTGAACCAAAAAATGATGGATAAGAAAGGAGAAGTAATTATTGATCCAGATCGAGGTCATATCATTAAACAAATATTTGAGAAAGTAGCCTATGAAAAGTGGTCAGGAAGAAAGATATACAACTGGCTCAAGTTTGATATGAATTTCAAGACAGCTCGTGGAAATAAAAGTCTTTCACTCAGTAACATCTATCTGATACTAGAAAACACCTTTTACTATGGTGTTTTCCAATACCCTAAAAAGAGTGGTAACTGGTATACAGGAATTCATAAACCCCTCGTTACCAAAGAACTCTATGATCTCGTACAAGATCAAGTGAAAAGTAACATCCTAAGAGTTGAAAACAAAGAATTTGCTTTTACAAAACTTATGACCTGCGGATTGTGCGGTTCTGGTATTTCTGCCGACGAGAAGTTCAAGAAACTCAAAAATGGAGGCGTTAATCGACATGTATATTACGGATGTACAAGAAGTAAGGATAGGAATTGTATGGGTGGATATATTAATGAAATTGATCTGATTAAACAATTTCAGAAACTTATTGAACAAGTGAAAATTTCTGAGAAAAGCATGAGGAACAAGATTAAGGAAGAAGTATCACAAATCAAAAAGTTTAATCAATTGCTACTTGGTATTGAGCAAGACATCAGCGTCAGCTCAATTGATATTCAAAACTATGCGAAGTTCATTTTGAAAGAGGGTTCGATAGATGAGAAACGTGAGTTGCTTGGGTGTTTGAATGGAAAGATTGTTTTGAAGGATAAGAAGTTGGGGTTGGTAAAATAAAAACCCATAGTGGGTTTTTATTTTAATCTTTGTAGAATTTCCTTCATCTGAGTAATCTCTTCTTTCTGAGCTGAAACAATATCATCACATAGCTGTATTATTTCAGGATCAGTAATCGAGGATTCCTGACACACGGTAATGGCTCCTGAGTGATGAGGTATCATTGATTTCAAAAACATTTCATTTCCTACAAATAACTGAGTTCGTATAGCAATAAATGCAAACACAAATAATGCAGAACTTGCTATATACAAAATAGTATTAAGTTTTTTATTAGGATACATGCTTCTCATAACATAGAGCATGAGGATTATCATTGGAGGAACCATCACCAATGCCATATAAAGAGGTCGGGTACTAAAGAAATACGCATCAGTAATACTATCAATCACTACATATGATAGACAGTACATGATGATAAAATGTATTCCTACAGTTGTAAGTAATTTTTTATACATAGATTTCATATAGTATTATTTTACCTTAAATCCAAACATCATGCCTGCATGTAAGTGCTCTGCAATATGACAATGAGTCATCCAAGTTCCAGGATTCGACATTTCGACCAACACATCAATTGTTTGACCTGTCGGTATCAGCGTTGTGTCTTTCCATTGTAAATTTTTATTTGGCACACCGTCACGTTCGAGCACCACAAATCGCTGTCCATGGAAGTGAATAGGATGTTGCATTGGATGCATTGAATTTGGATCATTGTAGATACGAATTTTGACCAAGTCTCCTTGATTAAATGACCAATCAATATTCATATTCTTTTCTCCTGTCGCTTGATCAATAATTTGCCATTCTATGTTTTGATCGTTAGACATTTGATTCATCATTGCCATATCATCTTCCCATTCAATCCCATCATTTTGATGATCTTGTGGTTTTTTATTATTAAGGTAAGGCTCACAGCCAGCCATGTTCGGCATCATCTGGCAATGTTCAATAGCTTGATCTTTTGTCATTTCCATTCCCATTAAGGTAATTTTTTGAGAATCCATCATCATTGATCCGTGATCCATGTTTTGCATATTGTCTCCCGTCATCATACCTTGCATCCCTCCTTTCATTTCAATGTTAAAACGGAGAGATTTGTCGGGTTTCTTTGATAAAAAGTTGTTGATGTTATCAAGAACAATTTTATAGTCATTACTATTATCTCGCAATTGATTGAAAGTGCTTATTGAAGAATCTTTTTCTGATTCAGTTACTATAACTTCACCGATTTTTTGACCTCGGTGATTAATAGCGAAGGTACCAGCTTGGGGGTACAACGTTTCTATAACATATCGTTCCGCAGGTGCAATAACAACATTGTCGATGAATTCTTCTTTTTGGATTCGCCCAACGTCCCCACCAACATGCTTAATTTTTGATCCCTTAAATTCAAGGTCAAAAACACGCGTGTTGGCTACATTGGTCAAAAAGAAACGATTAAGCTGTCCTTTTTCTACTGTCACCTTGAAATCTTTTTTGTCATTAATGAGCAAGGTATCTCCAAATCGACCCATCAAGGTATGAGTGACTTTCTCACTATCAAATTCTTCTTGTTCAAGGAAGTCATCAAAAATAAGATACTCTTCTTGATTTGCTTCACTCCAATATCCTAACTCTCCATCTACAATAATGTTTCCATAGAGGCCTAGTTCTTGAGTATAATCCTCGCGTATATGAGGATGGTACCAGTACACACCTTCATCTGGAAACGTCAGAGTGTACGAAAATGTTTCTCCTGGTTTAATTGGCTCTTGGGTAATATCAGGAACTCCGTCAAATTTATTATCAAGGCGTAGCCCATGTGAATGAAGGGTGGTATCAACGTCAATACTGTTTTTCAGATTCACGGTAACTGACGCACCTTTTTGCACCTTAATAACAGGTCCTGGTATCTGACCATTATAGGCAAGTCGCTTTATCATACGACCTCCGACCTCTTGTTTTACGATGCTTGCCTCTAGGTCGAACGTATCTCCGTCTGATAGGTTAATAATAGAACTTGACTCTAGCGTCTTATAGGTATCAATGTCATCAATATACGACAATGATTGATTTTGAACTTCTTTAACAGATGTATTATTGTTATTAAAAATAATCAAAACAATAACACCAAGTATTAAAATTCCTATAAGGATTAT
>NZWR01000001.1 GCA_002698305.1 Candidatus Campbelliibacteriota bacterium
GGTTCTGGTTCTGGTTCTGGTTCTGGTTCTGGTTCTGGTTCTGGTTCTGGTTCTGGTTGAGAATTATCTCCCGTATTATCACCCTGAACAACTTCTTCCTGGGCCAAAACTAATTCTGGCATTAAAAATGACGCCAAACATATAGGCGTCATAAAAAATATACTTAGTACAATTGTAAGATAATAGCTTTTTACACAAGCAATCATTATTTTAAATATATATCAAAAATTATTCTACGACAACGTACACCGCATCGTACAAAGCTTCATCAATAGTATTAAATTGAATGAATTTTGCACAAACTGTTGTATGGTCAATTGGCGAATCTACTGAGATATATACATTTCTTCCCTTAAACTCAATCGACTGCAAATCAAAGCTGTCATTTGCTATCTCTTGATGTGCTGAACTATCTGAACCTGCCTGCTTACATTCGGCAAGAGAAGGAACAGAGTCGAGAGTGTCTTTGTAGACAAAAGCTAACATAAATGGTTGTGCAAGTTTTTGAACAGTGTTTACTGCTCCATCTCTTATCACTTCAAATCCTGAAGTCATATAATCATAGGTATTGGTTACAATACTATTTGAATTGTTTCCTTGGCTTGTTGATGCATTAGATTCTCTATTAGAAAATGAAGCTGTCTCAGGATAGTTCACTGCAACTTCTTCACCGTCATCTGAAATAATTGTTCGCTCGGGTGTTGTCATTTCAGGAGGAAGATTTTTTTCATTTTTAAAACCATAGGTATATCCAATGTACACCAAGGCCAACAACGCAATAATAAGAAAAATATTTTTTGATTTCATACTCTTATAATCATAGCTGGAAAAATTATAATTTCAAAACAAAAAACACTTTTTGCAAGGTGTTTTTATATTGGTCAACTTATCGTGACTCGGTCCACAGCTGAGGTATTTCAGGACATGGACCTTCTCCGCCTGATGCATCGTCAACGCACCAATCAAACAATCGATCATTAACATATACCTCAAAAGCAGTAATCGTATCAAACTGAAAAATAGTATTTCTAACATCTGCTTGCATATATGCCCCCGAAAGATCTCCTGCAGCAAAAAATGAACCATCTAGAAATATTCGAGCAACCCCATTGTCTAAAATAACGTCGTCGTATGTAAAACCGTTATATAATCCATTATTACCTGATTTTACTTCAAACAATTTTTCAAGCGTTGCATCTAAAACTCCGGAAGTTTTTTCTACAGTATATTCAGTAAATGTTACTGTTCCGTCTAGCTCTGAATTGGCGATGCTAATAGTCATGGTATCCTCTATTTCTTTTTCAATCACAGCATCACCCTTTGTCATCTTGTTTCCATCAACGGTATACCCCGGCTGGTTAGCTAAATAATTAAATTTATATATTCCTGCCAGCGCAAGAGCGGTAATACCTATCCCAACAATGATGACTATAATTTTAATAGTTTTCATACTTATTTTATTTAACGACAAGGTTGATAATTTTTCCTGGTACATGGATGCATTTCACTACCTCTTTCCCTTCAATCCATTTCTGTACATCATTCATTTGAGTAATGCGATTATGTAATTCTTCATTTGATTCTCCTTCTTCTATAACAATTTGAGATCGTACTTTTCCATTGATCTGAATTGGCAAAACCTTCATAACAGACACAATTTTTGATGTATCTGGCTCTGGGAATGATTGTAGGTGAATAGATGCATCATGAGTTCGCATCCATAACTCTTCAGTGATATGTGGCGCGAAAGGAGCTAGTAATTTTAATAATTCATCAAACTCGTTTTGTGCGATACCATCTCCTTTTTCAATACTGTTAATCAATGACATCATTGATGAGATAGCTGTATTTAATTTTAATCGCTCGATATCTTCTCTAACCTTTTTTATTGTTTGATGAAGCTCGGATGTGATTTCTTTGCTTGTTGTATCTGAAAGATTCTCAGCAACCCGCCACACGCGGTCTAAAAATCGTCTAATACCAACAACACCATTTGGGTCCCATGGATAATTTCCTGGCTCGTTATATGGCCCAATAAATGATAGATACATACGGACAGTGTCGGCACCAACATGTGAGACAACTTCATCAGGATCAATAACATTTCCTTTTGATTTAGACATCTTTGCTCCGTCAGGACCAAGAATAAGTCCGCGATTCAAGCGACCTGTATACGGCTCGTTATGATCGACTAGACCTAGTTTATGTAAAGCTTTTGTCCAAAATCGTGAATACAGCAAGTGCATGGTAGTGTGTTCTGCACCTCCAAAATACATATCAACTGGCATCCATGATTTAATGGCTTGTTCTCCTGCAAATCTTTTACTATTACTTGAATCAAGGTATCGATAGAAATACCATGACGAATCTACAAAAGCATCCATAGTATCCACCTCAGGTGTCCATCCTTCACCAAAAATTTCTTCAGTGCGTTTTTTCAATTCTTCCGAACGAGATAATGGCGCTGTTCCGTCTGGGGTAAAATCAACATCATCAGGAAGTGTCCACGGTAAATGTTCTTTTGGCACTGGGTGTGGATTTCCGTCAGGGTCATATACCATCGGAATTGGACATCCCCAATATCGCTGTCGCGAGATTCCCCAGTCTCGTAATCGGTAGGTTTTAGTCATTTTTCCATCTACTGCAGCGGTAATAATCTTCTTTGCTTCTTCTGTGGTTTTCCCATTAATAATTCCTGACTGGGAATAGTTATCATTTTTTGCAGGTGAATTAATCATTTTTCCAGTATTACTGCAGCAAAATCGCTTTCCTTCTGGTAACACTCCATCAGGTAGGGTCCCTAAAAGATCATACATTGCATTCCACTCTGCATTAATGTGTTCTTGGCTTCCTTTTTTCTCTGTTGTTCCTGCAGCTTGGATAAAGGCATTCTCACCACTTGTAATCAACGGTCGTGAATTACCTTGTTCTCCTGCTGACGGCAAACACACAAACCGAAACGGCAGATTATATTTAATCGCAAATTCACAATCACGCTCGTCATGAGCTGGAACCGCCATAACAGCACCCGTTCCAAAGTGAGCCAACACATAGTCAGCAATCCATACGGAAATAGCTTTTCCTGTGGCTGGATTGATAGCTTCGATTCCTTTTAGCTGTACTCCTGTTTTTTCTTTTGATTGCTGGCGATCAAGATCAGATTTCTTTTGTGTCTTTTCTAGATATGACTCGACCTCATTCCAATTAGTCATTTGAGGTTTTAGATTTTGAACCATATCATGTTCTGGAGCCAGCACGAGATAGGTTGCACCGTATAATGTATCTGCACGCGTAGTAAACACGGAAATTTGTGAATAGAGGTGATTCAAGTATTGTTCAACCCAGCCTTTTGGCGCATCTTTATAGACTGGATTAGTTACAAAATTTTGAATCATTGCTTCAGGTCGCATCCATGTTTCTTTTGTATCAGGTTCATCTTTACTTATGTTTTTGGAAGAAAGCTCATAATCCTCAAGCTCACATAAAACAATGGAAATATTGCAATCACAATAAGTATTACTTGGGGCATGATGAGAATAGGTTCTATTGTGACCAATTTTCTGTATAAAGCGAATATTTGTATAACCTGTTTCCTCCTTTAGTTCTCTAATCGCACATTCTTGTATTGACTCTCCGTCATCGAGACCTCCGCCTGGAAGATCCATTTCACCACCAGAAGTTAGCATTACTAAAATTTCACCTTTTTCATTTCTAAGAATAACTTTTACAGTATCTCTTTTCTTAGAGTTTTCCTTATATTCCCCAAAAACCCTGTTTGACCTTGAAACAACTCGCCATGGATATTTCATATCTTCACGTTTCAAAAAATCATTTACCTCAGTACGCGGAATCCATAGAAAATCAGCAATAGCCTGCTCCTCTTTGCTACGTTCTACTTGCTCGAGATCTTTAAGCTTTACATGAACAATGCGGTAATTTGCCTGACGGTTTTCTTCTTTAACGACATGCCAAAATAATCCATGCGATGATTGGTCATGGACTTTTACAATTTCAGGATTCTGATAGCCTGTCTCCTCACGGACCTCGGCGAGTGCTGTTTCTTCTATGGTCTGTCCTTCTTCAATACCACCCGTAACAAATCCTTGCCAGTCTACTTGCTTCCATTTAGCACACAGAAATTCATCCTTCTCAGGATGTTCGATAATAACAACAACATTATTACGCTCTATAATTGGCGCGCCTTTGCGGTAAGCGTCATCACCTGGTCCTGTATTAATATCATAGACCTCTGATTCTTGAATTTTAAATGGAATAATTGAACCTTCTTTACGTCCAATCCATTCACGCTGTGATTGTTTGATAGATTCATCCCAATCAAGGGTATCTAAATCATCATGAAGTTCATCGGCAAAATCAGTAATTTTAAACATCCACTGTGCCATATCTTTTTGTACAACATCATACCCACAACGCTCGCAGGTTCCAGCAACTACCTGTTCATTCGCTAAGATAGTTTTATCATTTTCACACCAATTTACCTTGGTAATATCACGTTTAACCAAATCATGTTTGTAAAATTCAGTAAACATCCATTGCGTCCATGTGTAGTAATCAGGATTAGATGTTGCCAGTGTCCGTGACCAGTCAAAACTTGCACCCATATTACGTAGCTGACCCTTCATATATTCCATATTGTCGTAGGTCCACTTTCGCGGATCTTTACCATGCTTGATGGCTGCGTTCTCTGCTGGAAGACCAAACGAATCAAATCCCATAGGATACAAAACATTGTATCCAAGCATCCGTTTATACCGCGCAAAAATATCTGGTACGGCAAACGCGTACCAATGTCCAACATGAAGATTTCCCGAAGGGTATGAAAATTCAGAGAGTGTATAGTAGTTTTCTTTTCCATCTACTGAATCTTCAGTTCTGTAAAGATTGTTTTCTTCCCAGTATTTCTGCCATTTTTTTTCAATATGTTCAGCGTTGTAATCATTTGGTTTCATAGTCTCTATGGTACCTGAACGGTGTTATTTTTCAAAAACTTGACTTAATTGTTTTTATCAATAATATAAAATATGAAATAGCAAGCGTAAACAACAGAGCAGGCAGCGCCTTCGGGAAGTTAAGGGTTCGAATCCCCCGTCTGGACTTGTTTAGGTAAAATTTAGATGTTTAGAATAGTTGGGAGATACATACTTTGAGCAGCTTCTTAGTTAAATCATCAGTGAAATACCAACCCCTAGATTTACAATTCCATATCACTATCTGGTAAATAGATATATGACCTATAGGTTTGAGTAAGCTATATAGCCCCTTATTACCTTGGGGCTTTTTTTTATTTAAAAAGCCCGTAGAGTAAAACTATGAATTCACTCAAGGTGAAAATACTATCACTTGCCCCATCCGGTCACGGAGTAGCTGAAAACAACTGGTATATATTAGGTGCCTTTCCAGGAGAAATAGTTAGTGCACAGAAGTATAAAGAAGCTGAAGGTATAACATACGCAGAACTCGTCAAAATTATTACACCCTCAAAATACCGAACACATACTCCAACGATTCACCCCTTCTATAATCCAAATGCACCGTGGGAGCATCTAAAGCTGGAACAGGAAAATAAAGAAAAACTTATTATTACTAAAGAGGTCTTTAATAAATATGGAATCGCTATTGAATCAGATATTTCCAAACCTGGATCACTATCGTCTGGTTACAGAAGCAAGGCAGCATATGCTTTTACTAAAGATCCACATAATCAAATTTCGTTCGCTTTATTTCAGCGTGGGGTATTCGCAAGCGGAAAGATAGCGCAATCTGAGAATCTGCTTGTACACCCTGAAGTAAACAAAATAGGTAAACAATTTTTAGTATTCTTTAATCAAAAAAAGGTTCCATTGGAACTACTAAAATATCTCAACCTTCGTTATTCATATAGTACTAACACTGTCGTAGTACACATCTTAGTCACGGAAACCAGTCGCAAGAAATTACCATGGAAAAAATCTGATCTCGAAAAACTTATAGAGAACAACACGACATTACAAGGTATTTTGGTATCTCATTCTCAATCAGGTATGCGCAGCTCCGTTACGACAAAAGATTTCTATGTAATTGGCGATATTGTTATAACTGAATCGCTATTAGATAAACAGTACAGATATTATCCCACGCAGTTTTTTCAAATCTACCCAGAAGCATTCGGACATATATTAACGGACTGCGAAAATTTAGTGCGCTCTATCCCAAATCACAATCAGTATGAACTCCTAGATTTTTTTGCAGGTATCGGCATTATTGGTATTCACCTTGCTCGTCATATAAAAAGTGTACGTGGTGTAGAGCAAAGTCCCCTAGCGCAAGAATACGCATCGCTAAACGCAGAGCAAAATAATATTCATAATTTCAAATTTACCGAAGCAAATGTAGATGAAGCACTAGAATATATTCAATCTAAACAAATTTTAGTTGTCGACCCGGCGCGTAGTGGGCTCACAAAAAAATCTCTCAAGAAAATAGCCGAAACACAGCCGAAATATATTATCTATATTTCATGTAATCCAGAAACTCAGGCTCGTGATTATAGTGAATTTCAAGATTTCTACACCCTTGAGTGGTCTCGGGCATACAATTTGTTTCCTAAAACACCCCATATTGAACATGTTATATTTTTAAAAAGAAAAAACTAACTAGCAGTTAGTTTTTTCTTAAGCCATCCATCAATTATACTTCTTAATTTTTCTAAGCAGTCTGGGTCACGAGGAGTATGCCTTGCTCCTTTTAAGATTTTAAATGTTTTATCTCTCTGCAGACTATCATATAAAATTCTAATATAGTGTGGCGGTATAGAAGTATCCAATTCACAAGAAATGAGAAGTGTTGGTGGGTTATTACTATTTTCTTTAAATAAGGAATTTAATAAATATTCTTCCATGACTTCAAAAGGCTTTTCTTTTTCTTTACCTGGTAATGATTTTGAATCCTGAAATATTATCCTTTCATTTTTCCAACGCTCAAATTCAGAATAATTATGTGTTTTTTGAGCTGCCCAAATTAACTCTCCCGAAATAACAGGAGCAAATGGAATGACAAAATTAACTTCAATGTTATTTCTCAAAGCATACCTCATAGCAGCAAAACCTCCCATTGAATGCCCTGCTACTAGGAATTTTCCTGTAAACCAACTTTGCTTTGTTGCCCAATTAGCCACATCCTCAAAATCGTCAGCATGCAGACCAAGTCGTGCATGTTTATATTCTCCATCAGATTCACCGAATGAGTTTGTGGAATCAAAATTTAAGACTTGAAAGCCATTATTAAGTAGTGCCTGTTGAATAGCTAAAATCTGAACATGTTCTTTCACTCCCCCATATCCATGCTGTAGTATCGCCGTACCAACTATTCTAATTTCTGGTTTTGATAGCATGCCAACAATATTTTGTCCTTTTCTATTTTTAATCTCCATTTTTTGCATATTATCACTATATCAAATTTAAATTAGTATTAATTATTAAATTTAAAAATCAAATTATCTATAATTTTTTAAGACTTAAACTAGCCTTCAGGAAGGCACTAAAAAGTGGATGCGGGACAAGCGGTCGGGCTTTAAGTTCAGGATGAAATTGCACCCCAATAAAGAAGGGATGAATTTTTGTATCAAGTTCAATTATTTCAGGTAGCTGTCCATCTGGTGACGCACCAGAAATAATAAATCCTTTTTCTTCAAACGCGTTCTCATGTTCACCAAGTATGAGCTCATAACGATGGCGATGGCGTTCTGAAATACTATCAGACCTGTATATTTTTCTCGCCAGCGTATCCTCTTTAAGGATTGCATCATGAGCACCCAGCCTCATCGATCCACCATAATCTCTTTTGGTAAGTCTCTTTTTCTGTTCTGGTAAAATATCAATAACTGGATAGGGTGTCTTTTGATCTGATTCAGTACTATGGGCTTTGTCAAAATTTAAAACATTACGCGCAAATTCAACTGATGCCATCTGCATTCCAAGGCAAATACCAAAAAACGGTATTTTATTTTTCCGTACATATTCTATAACATTGATTTTTCCCTCAATTCCAGATTTACCAAAACCACCCGGAACCAAGATACCATCATATTTTTTCAGTGCTGCACAATTTCTTTTACCATTTTTCCCTTCATAATTTTGTGCTTGTAGCCAATCAATATCAACCTTAATACCAGTATGTGCAGCTGAGAATTTCAATGCTTCAATTACTGAAACATAGGCGTCTGATAATATGAAATTTCCTGTTCCAAAATACTTACCTACAATTCCGATCTTTACCTTGTTTGTATGCTTTTTGGTTTTTCGTACAAAAGATTGCCATGCTGATTTATTCTTTTGTGCTTGTTTATTATTTTTAGGTCTGAGGTGAAGTTTTCTAAGAAGCTTTTTATCAAGCTTTTCTGTTAAGAAAAAATTAGGAATATCGTAAATACTTTTTAAATTTGGACCAGAAATAATATCATCCGTATATAGCATCGAAGACGTTGCAATTTTTCTCTTTCTGCGATCATCCATTTCATGAGGACTTCGCCCAACGACAATATCTGGAAAAATTCCTGATTCCTGAAGTCTGCGCAGCGCAAGCTGCGTAGGTTTTGTTTTCATTTCACCAAGCATATTAGGAACAGGAAGATATGAGACAAGTACAAAAGCAACATCATCCGGATGCATTCGTTTCATCATACGTGCCGACTCCAAAAAAAGAATATTCTCATATTCCCCTACCGTTCCACCTATTTCAACAATAGTAATCTCAGCTTCTTCTTTCGTGGCGGCTTTTTTAATTTGTTCTACTACTGCCATAGGAACATGTGGAACCACAGAAACTGTTTTTCCTTTATATTTTAAAGCACGCTCGTCTCGAATAACCTTTTGATAAATTGAGCCAGTTGTCATGTATGACTCTCTACACAAGGACGTGTTTAAGAAACGTTCATAATTCCCCATATCTTGATCGGTCTCATAACCATCTTCCAGAACAAAGGTCTCACCATGTTCAGTTGGGTTCATGGTTCCAGCATCAACATTTACATAAGGATCTATTTTGACTGCTGAGACCTTGTATCCCGTAAATTGAAGTATCTTTCCAATTGACGATGCAGTAATCCCTTTCCCTACACCGCTCATGACCCCGCCGACTACAAATATGTATTTTTGTTTTCTTATTTTTGGCATAATTTATATCTATAAAGAAAAAACCAAGGTTATTAAAAACCCTAGTTTAATCTTGCACTGATGAAATTATCAGTCTGCTGTTCATATACAAATAAGTATAGCAAACAAAATTATTTTTTCATATATTCCTTCACCTCTTTCACGGCTTCCAATACTTCGATTGGTAGCATCCAGATAGTAGTATTTGATTGGTCCGATGAAAGATCATTAATTGCCTGGAGAGTACGCAGGTGCATAGCGCCTGGCATAGTGTTCAGGGTCTTTGCAGCCTCTGCAAGGTTGTGTGCGGCTTCTTTATCTCCTTGAGCTTTAATAATAACAGCACGCTTTTCTCGCTCTGCTTCCGCCTCTTTTGAAATAGTTCGTTTCAAGTCGTTTGGAATGATGACATCTTTCAGTTCAAGCATCTCTACGTCAATACCCCATGGGTCTGTTTTTTGATCAAGTTCTATTTTAATAATTTCTGCAATTTCGTTACGCTTTTGCAAAAGTTCATCAAGCGTTCGCTCCCCTACTGAATTTCGCATACTCGTCTGGGCAAGTTGTGAGACTGCATATCTGAAATCTTCAACTTCAATAATTGATTTTGGTGCGTCCTTAACCTTGTAATAGACTACTGCATTAATTTGCACAGGAATATTATCACGAGTGATGACCTCTTGATTTGGAACATCTACTGTTTTTGTTCGAATATCTACCTTGTGTAGTTTTTGGATAATGGGAATAATTGGTCGCCATCCTGGCATACGGTCACCTGTATATTTACCAAGAGTAAACACAACACCACGTTCGTATTGGTTAATTTGTTTAATAATTGAAAAGAAAAGTACTAATCCAGCTATAATAAAATATATAAAATTCATACATGTAATATACCATTTTTTACTTGATCACTCCAAGAGCACTTGTAAAACCTAGTCACTATTGCTCCTTGTTTTACTGGCACGTATACTTATTATTATGAAACCTAGTACTCAAGATATTTTCAGTGCAATGAGGGTTACTCCTGACGCTGAAAAAAAGAAACTTATAATCAAGGCATACGAACGTGCTGAAGCAGCTCACCAGGATCAAAAGCGTGCAAGCGGTGAGCCGTATTTTAATCATGTTTTTGCTACCGCAATGAATCTTGCTCGATTTGGATATGATGCGATTACCATATCCGCCGGCCTTCTCCATGACACCATTGAGGATACACCTGTAACTGAAAAAGAAATTCAGCAAGAATTTGGCGATGAAATTGTATTTCTAGTAAATGGAGTTACCAAGCTTGGGACTTTAAAATACCAAGGAAGAAAACGTCACACAGAGTCATTACGTAAGTTTTTTATGGCAACCGCAAAAGATTACCGCGTCATTGTCATTAAACTTGCTGATCGATTGCATAATGTTCAGACCTTAGAGCATGTTAAGGCTGAAAAACAGGAACGGATCGCTCTTGAAACCATAGAAATTTATGCACCACTAGCTTATCGTCTTGGTATGGGAAAACTTGTAGGTGAATTGCAGGATGCAGCGTTTCCTTTTGCTTATCCAAAAGAATCTCAGATGGTTGAGGAACTACTTAAGCAAAAGAAAAAACTGAATGAAAAATATCTTGAAAAAGTATGGCGACAGCTTAAAATTGAGCTTGCTGAACACGGCCTTGAAAATGTAGAAACGGGGCAACGAGTAAAAGGTCGTTATAGTTTGTGGAGAAAATTACAACGCAAACATATGGATATCGAACAAATATACGATATTGTTGCTTTACGTATTATTGTTGACTCGGTAGATGAATGTTACCGGGTTTTAGGAATCATTCATTCAAAATGGCGCCCTCTACCGGGGAGAATCAAAGACTATATTGCACTACCAAAGGTTAATGGGTATCAATCAATTCATACAACGATTTTTACTGGTGATGGTGGAATTGCAGAGATTCAAATTAGAACAAAAAGCATGCATGAATATGCTGAATATGGTTTTGCTGCTCACCGATTGTATAAATCAGCGCAATTAGAAGAAGAGCAGAGCGACCCATATTTAAGGTGGCTAAAAGGACTTGAAGATCTTACCCCTGATGACAAAGATTTTCTTAAAAAATTAAAAACTGATTTATTTGAAGATCGTATCTTTGTTTTTACCCCTGCAGGTGATGTAGTAGACCTCCCTAAAGATGCATCAGCAATTGACTTTGCCTATGCTATTCACAGTGAGATTGGTAACACTGCAATGTCAGCAATGATCAACGGGAAAAATTCAGCGCTGAAAACAATCCTTAAAAGTGGTGATATTGTCGATATTCAAACAAACAAAAAAGGAGTTCCTTCAGCCAAGTGGCTTAAGTTTGCAAAAACATCAATGGCACGTAAACACATCGAAAAACATGCAGAAGATGGGCTAATTGCAAAAATTTTTGGTAAATAAAAAACACACCATGGTGTTTTTTTATTATCCAAACAATTTACCAAAAAATCCTTTCTTCTTAGGAGGTGGACCTTGGTAATATGCTCCATCCTGGAAATATCCACTTTTATTCTGCACAGCATCTTGAGGTTGAACAGGTTCTGGTGCTTGTGTCTGAGGTTCACGATCTTCTGGTTGAGGCTCGATAGTATTGCTTGTTTGCTGTTGAATATTTTGTATAAATTCATCATTTTCAGGCAGTACATCTTCATGAGCATTTGGTACAATCTTTCCACCATATACTTGCTCGTTGTAATCTGTTTCAATCACAGTACTACCCTCAGAATTTAATGCTGATATATTAATTTGATTGGAATTCTGATTTTCAGCCTCTAAATCTCCATCCATATGCTGACTAAGAGAAGGCTCATGTTTTTGGGCCGGTGTTTCATCAAAACTTTTTCTAGCATATTCTGCACCCGTATTGCTATTTGGATCATTAAATAAAATGTGAGGATCTCTTCCGTTGCTGGCAGTGTCTGGCATGGTTAAGTCATCCTGAGTAATAGGCTCTGTATATTTATCTTTCTGATCCTTGGTGAACCCATTATTCTTTTCATCCCTATCTTGGTTTTTATCTTCCTCTTGATAATTAGCTTGTTGATCTTCAGTATCTGGTAATGTCTGGCGTTCATAATCTTCGTCTACTATATTTTTTGTTTCAGGCATCTCAGCGAGATCTTGTTGCGTCTTAATTAAATTCTCATCAGTATTTTCACTATTTATCGATACGGATTGAATCTCATGATTTTCTACCTTAATTTCATTTTCTGTATTGTCAGGTTCATCACCAGTATTTTCTGATTTTAAATTGTTTCCTGTTAAGTAAGAAAATTCACTTGTATCTTTTTCTTTTGATTTCGAATTTAGAAAACTCGCCATCATCGTTTCTTCTTGTTCAACTGATTTCATTGAGGTAAGAATCTGTTCGAGGTCATTAATCGTAAAGTAATCAATAGTGATCTGTCCTCCCTGTTCTTTCGGCTCAATTTGAACACGTGTTCCCAGATTTTCTGAAAGTTGTTTCTCGTATTTTCTGATTTTGGGATCAACAATAAACTCTTTTTTACGAACTTTATCTTGTGCTATTTTACGTGCTACTTTTTCAGCATCACGCACTGACATTTTTTTAACCATTATCTCTTTGTACAAAGTAGATTGCTCTTCAGGTCTATCAGTAAGCATCAACAGTGGTCGCGTATGACCTTCGGTAATACGTCCTTCCATAAGACCCTTTTTAATCTCTTCCGGAAGCGACAAGAGCCTGAGTGAGTTAGAAACATATACGCGGCTCTTCCCCATTCGTTTTCCAATTTCTACATGGGTTAGCTTAAATTGTTTATAGAGCTGCTCGAATGCTAAAGCTCGGTCAATGGGATTAAGATCTTCACGTTGGAGGTTTTCAATGATTGCAAGCTCAAGCTTTACCTTGTCATCCGTTTCTTTTCTGATAATTACAGGTACCTGTGCAAGTCCTGCAATTTTTGATGCTCGTAATCTTCGCTCTCCAGCAATCAGTTCATAGTGGACATCCATTCCATCACTTTCAGGTCTCAATGTTTCTTTACGCGTTACTACAAGCGGCTGTAGAACTCCGTACTGACGAATTGAATCAGCAAGGTCTTCTAGAGACCCTGGTTCAAACTCTCGACGCGGCTGGAATGGATTTGGTTTAATTTTCATTGTCTCCACCCAGAAGATTGCATTGCTTTGATATTCAGACATAGATAGCTCTATTTTAGCACAGCCCAAGATATCGGAAAAATTTCATAGAAAATTGCTTTTTAGATACTGATTTAGTAGTATGCAAACAGGCCGGAGTGGCGGAATTGGTAGACGCGTGCGACTCAAAATCGCATATCTTCGGGTGTGAGGGTTCAAGTCCCTCCTCCGGCACTTTGTTTTTAAGATTTAAATACTATCGAAAAAAAGCGTTAGTATAAAAACTCTTGGAGATTGTCCAAGAGTTTATTTTAATTAGCTATTCTCAAAATGCTAAATATTTACAATATGTACTGGTTTGAATTTCTTATCTTCATAAATATTTCTACCCAAAAGAGTTCTTCCTACTGGTATTTGAAAATCTGGTGTATCAGAGCCTACTAAGACTGTTACATATGAAATAAAAGACACAGTAAAACCAAAATGTTTTTCGCACTCACTAAGGAAATCCACTTTATTTTTAAATTGAAACAAAGCTATACCTTCATAGTAAGTAATCTTCTTGTTAAAGACTTTTTGGTCAATTCGGTATTTACCTAGCTCAATTTCATGTCTAAATACTTGGATGGTAGAAGCTATCGAAGTAACTGATAATTTCGTTTTTTTAGCCGCATCCTGAATTCTTCTTAATCGCTGAGCTCTTACCCCTGAAGAGGAAAAGTATGCCTTGCTATAGAAATCTTTCGACCAAATTGTGTGAGCAGCTGGAATACGAGTATTCATATGTATTACTCTGTCTGTTTTATTGTCTAAAAAAGAATATCCATCTGACTCAAATACTGCAAATTGATTAGGGTTTGAATATTCAATGGGATGAATATCCGGCATTTTCCACGGTGCTCTTTTTTTAATTATTACCATATTAAAATAATCTTTTCACCAGTATAAAAGAAAACACCTATCTGTCGATAGCTGTTTCTCTTTTACTTAACTCCACTACTCTTTTGGTCTAACAATAGGAAAGAAAATTACATCCCGAAGGTTCTTCTGCTCAGTTAGAAATGCAACAAGTCTATCAATTCCCATTCCAAAACCTGTCATTGGTGGCATTCCATGTTCCATGGCTGTTAAAAATCTATCATCAATTTCCATTGCCTCCTTGTCTCCTCGAGCTTTTGCATCCGCCTGAGACTCTAGGAGTTTGCGTTGCTTAATTGGATCGACAAGCTCTGCATATTGATTCGTAATTTCTGCTCCTGCAATAATAAGCTGAGCCACCCGCGCTGTTCCATCTTCATTTTGTTGAGCAAGAGGTTTTAAATCTCCAGGATAATCGGTAACAAATGCCGGGCCCAAAATAGCATTTCTCGATGACTTTTTGTAAATAAAATCTAATAGATTTGCTTTTCCTGTGGTATCACGTTCGTGATCATCCATACCAAACTCTTGTGCCTTTTCTTTAATTTCATCAAGAGATGCTGTTGTAATATCAAGATCAGCATGTTCTTTCAAAAGATCTGGAAAACGTAGTCGCTGCCATTCACTGTCTATGTTAATTTCTACCTCATTTCCTTCTTTGTCCCATGTTGTAAATACAGTTTTTCCCACTACTTCTTTTGCAAGGTGTTTGATGAGTTCTTCCGTCCACTGCATATTTTGTTCTAAGGTTTGGTATGCGGCGTACCATTCCATCATAGTAAACTCTTGAATATGAGTCGGATCTGAACCTTCATTTCGAAAGTTTTTACCAATTTCATAAATCCGGGGATACCCACCTGCCACAATCATTTTATGTTCAAGTTCAAGCGCGATGCGCAAAACCATATCTATATCATAATCATTGTGGTGAGTATTAAACGTTTCTGCCATCGCTCCACCTGCCTGATTTTGCAATATTGGAGTTTCAATCTCCATAAAATCGCGCGTATCAAAAAAATTACGAATTGCTGAAATAACCTTGGAACGCATTTTGAATACCTCCCGTGATTGACGGTTAGTTAGTGTATCTAAATATCGTTTTCGATAAATTTCATCTTTATCTTGTAATCCTGCATGTTTATCAGGAAGAGGGAGCAGCGATTTACCTGCCATTTTCCACTCCGCAGCTAGTAAACTTTCAGCTCCCCTCTTGGTAATAAAAAGCTCACCACTAAACCACACAAAATCACCTACATCAACGGTTTCTTTAAAGAGATTAAGAGTATTTTCATCGATTTCATCTTTTTTTAAAACAATCTGAAATTCAGCAGTTCCATCATCAATGACAATAAAATTGATTGCTCCTGCCCCTCGTATTGCCATGACTCTTCCCACCAATGAGGTCATTCTACCTTCGGAAAAATTGTTTTTAGCCTGAGACAATGTTTCTTTTGATGTAATATCGGGTGGATATGCTTCCATACCTGCTGCCTGTAATTTTTCAATTTTTTCAAGTCGGACTGACCGTAGTTCTTCAAGTGATGCCATATTAAGTGATTATACGTTATTACATCCAAGTAGTAAAAAAATACTCGACATAATATTAATTTTGCTATACTGGTAAAAACGTACATACTATGAGAAAAGATACAGAAATAGAAACTAATGTATACATTACATTAGTTGCATTTGTTGCTAGTATTTTAGTTCAAATTAGATTTCCATTCTCATTTTGCTTCTGGTTTTTTAGTATAATGTGGGTTGGAAGTTTATATGGACTGGTGTCTATAATAAAAGAAAAACGAAGAAAAAAGGCGTGACCATTTGGTCTGCCTTTTTTAGATAACATTATTTATTGTATATCGAGTTACTCCTTTTGGTGTTTCAACACTTATTTGATCATCCTCTTTTTTATCAATTAAAGCTGAGCCAAGTGGCGACTGGAAACTAATTTTACCTGCAGAAAAATCTGCCTCCTCGTTTCCTACAATTTGATATTTTTTTTCTGTTCCATCATCACGTGTAATAGTAACGGTTGATCCCAGCCCTACGACACCATCACTATTAGCTTCCACGACTACTGCATTTTTCAAAATGACTTCGATTTGGGCTATACGCGCTTCGTTTTTTCCCTGTGCATCTTTTGACGAATGATATTCAGCATTTTCAGATAAATCACCTAGTGATTTTGCGAAAGCAAGTCGCTCTAAAATTTCAGAACGTACGGTCGTTTTTAAATGATGTAATTCATTTTCAAGCTGTTCTTTTTTTTCTTGAGTAAGAAATTCTTGGGTTTCCATATAATTGCCAGTATAAGTAGAATTAACCTTTTCGCAATAGAAAAACAGCTATCGCTGTTTTTCTATTGTCTATAGTGAATCTTCAATTCGTTCAATTTTTTCTTCAATCTCTTCAATATAATTCTCAAGACGTTCGATTTCTTTTTCAAGTTTCTCAATAAGCTCTTTTTTTTCTTCGTCGCTCAGTGTATCCTCATCAACATCAACTGGCTTAGTTGTATCACATTTTCCGTCATAGAGATATTTTGCGCCTGATGTCCGCAACTGACATTTGTTACCAAATGTTTCAGGTTGTGGCTGATCACATGGTTCAGTTACACAATTAACAGTTTTCTGGCCACACACAGGAGCATACTCTAGAGTACACACAGCAGGACCATCGTTATCAGTATTAACGGGAGGTAGAGTAAAGCCAGTATTACTGAACGCTGCAAAGGTGTTGTTTCCAGCAATTCCATCAGCCGAGAGACCTTTTGCTGCCTGGAAACGTGCTACCGCTGCTCGTGTTCCTGGTCCATATTTTCCATCAATTTTAAGGTTATAGTATCCAAGAGATTGGAGTTTTGCTTGCAATTCAGACACTGAATCTCCTGTATAACCAGGTCGTAATGTCTGTTTGTAACTAAGTGAAGCTTTTACTGGTTTTACTTGGTTTGCTACCGCTTTTACATTAGTAGTCTTAGTTTTAGTTACCATCTCTGCACTAGTATTAGCACGAACCGCATTAGCTGAATCTGTCTCCGCATGCACAGATACCGTTAATCCAAGTGCTAAAAATACACCGGCAATAATAAATAATTTAGATTTCATAAATATGTACAATTTAATGAGTAAATAAGAGCAATAAATATTGCCTATTCATTATATTATGATTAATGCATTAATGCATTAATTTAATAAGTAACAACAAAAAAGCAGGTGGTTAAAACTGCTGCCAAAATTCTGGGTAATGCTCAGTCACCTGGTCAATAAATGATTTCATAGCTCTTCCCGCAGACCCTTCGCTGTCTTCGGGTGCTCTCTCCATTACAACACTAAATGCGTACTTTGGATTCTCATATGGAAAAAATCCAGTAACCCATGAATTAAAATACTCATTATCGATACCAACTTGGGCAGTACCCGTCTTAGCTGTAAAACTTGTAGCATCCGTATTGATAATTTGTGCGGTACCTTTTGTTACCGTATCTCTCAATGCTGCATGAACAAGCTCGTAGTCAGCGTCAGAAATAGTCATTGAAATGCCTTCTTTTTGAGCTGAGTTTCCTTGTAGCAATATAGGCGTTACCAATGTTCCCTTGTTTGCAAGAGCTGCCATTGCGCGCGTCATCTGTATTGGGGTAACCTGAAAGCCAAATTGCCCAATAGACGTGTTGTAGGTATCCCCTAAACGCCATGTCCCATCTTCAAAAATCTGCTCTTTCCAAACAGGTGTTGGTATAGTTCCCTCAGATTCATTTCCAAAGTCAATTCCTGTCGGCTCAGCCAATTTAAAGGCTCGCACGTATTCTTCAATACGTGTAATTCCAAGTCCTTCTTGATCTTGATATCCTCCACCAATCGCATAGAAAAAGGTGTTTACTGAATCAGCTATAGCATGACGGATGTCAGTTATCCCATGACCTTCCCGTCTCCAGTCTCTAAAAATAGAGCTTTGAGATGGATTATATCGGTTAGGGATTTCTATTCTTCCTGTACTCAAAATACGAGTAGAATCATTAATAAGATTCTCGTTTAATGCAGCCAAGCCAAGAAAAGGCTTTACTGTTGAGCCTGGAGAATACACACCAGACAAAACTCTGTTCAAAAAAGGTTTCTGCGGGTCATTAAAGAAGCCATTAATAGCTTGTGTATCAGATCCTTCAGCTAGTGTATATGGGTCAAACTCTGGATAACTAGTAAAGGCAAGTAGTTCACCTGTTTCGATGTCCATAATACTTCCAGCTCCACCAGTAAAACCAGCTTCCTCTGCCTGCTCTTGAATTCCCTTAAATAAATAATGCTGAATTTTTGCGTCAACACTGGTGGTCAGGTTAATACCGTTAATTGGTTCGGTCATTTTACTATCATTAATAAGGTTATTTGTAGCATCCACCTCAATAAGCTGTGCTCCATTTTGTCCTGAAAGTAAATCGTTATATTTTTTTTCTAAACCAGCCTGCCCACCTATTTCATTACGCCAATAAAATCCTGATGAATCTTTTTCTGGATAATATACATACCCTAATAGATGACCTAACCCTTCCATCTCTGTATATGAACGATACGAAAAATCATACCCCTCGCGGGCATCATTCCAAGCAATCTCAACACCATTGCGGTCATAAATGACTCCGCGTTCTGCAAAAATAGGACTTTGTCGTAATCGATTATTTTCTGCAAGCTCTTTATATGTTTCACCGCGTGCAAGCTGAAGACTTATCAGCCGTCCTGAGAATATAACAAACACCAAGATGAAAAATACACCTACGAAAAAAAGTGTTTTTTGTGAAATTCTTTTTTGGAACACCCCCTCAAATTGTTGGGTATTCATCCGTGATACATTTGCATCATCAATAAGAATCTCATCGGGATTAATTTCATAATCTCGGTATCGTCTTTTAAAGAAATTACGTCTCATAAAAATTAATTCTATTCCGTACTACCAGAATAACAAGCCCCAACACAAGACCTATCAAAAAATAATGTGGTACATAAATAAAACCTATTTGCTGATATGAACGGTACATAACATCAAAAATAAAACCTATTAATGGAACGAGACCAAACGGAGCCACAGAACTTCTGAGTCTCAGCCAAACTATAATTCCTATACCAACAAAAGGGTGAAACCATAAACCTAAAAAAATTGCTAATACAATGAAAAAGAAAGTTCTCATGTCTATTTTATACCTCTCAGTGCTACCGCCTTTGCAACGCGATCAACAGCTACTCTAAAGCCAGCTTCACGCAAAGTAAGCCCTTCTTTTTGAGACATTTTGTAGGTTTTTTCAGTTGCTGCTACCATAATATCGAATAATTTATCATCGACGTCTTTCAGCTTCCAATAGTATTGCTGACGATTTTGTACCCACTCAAAATAGCTTACCGTTACCCCTCCGGCATTAGCCAAAAAGTCAGGAATAACAACGACATCTTTTTCTTTCAAAATTATATCAGCTGCTACCGACGTTGGGTTATTAGCAAGTTCAAGGATAACACTTGCGTGTATAGCATCAGCATTACTTTCAGTAATCTGATTCTCAAGTGCAGCTGGAATAAGAATATCGCATGGTTGAATTAATAATTCTTCGTTTGATATTTTTTTAATAGCATCATTTGATGTAAATAATTCATGAAGTGAAACTCGCTCGCTGCGTTTTTTTTCTGCAATCATCTCTACATCAAGACCTTTTTCACTATAAATAGCTCCTTTTGAATCTGAAATACCGACAATTGTGAAATCCTTATTTGCCAACAGTGTTGCGGCAAATGATCCAACATTTCCAAAACCTTGAATAACCACTTTTTTAGTACCTACTTTTTCAGGGAAATATTCTAAAACTTTTTCAAGAACATACACACCCCCTTGAGAGGTTGCTTTATCTCGTCCTTTTGATCCGCCAAGCTCAAGCGGTTTACCGGTAATAACTCCAGGCTCTGAATGACCTACGGTTGATTCATATTCATCAAGCATATACGACATAATTTGACCATTAGTGTTTACATCTGGTGCTGGAATATCTTGGTCAACGCCAATTACTTCATGCATAGTCCGAGCCCATGCTCGTGCTACTGCTTCAATTTGTTTGTCATTCAATTCTTTTGGATTAATAGTGGCTCCTCCTTTGGCTCCTCCCAAAGGAATATCAACAAGCGAACATTTTAGCATCATCGTGATAGCCAACGTCTTAACCTCATCTAAATCAACATCAGGATGAAAACGAATTCCTCCTTTGTATGGTCCAAGTGCATTATTAAATTGCACCCGATAGACGTCGACTGAATTATCAATTCCGTCTACCTGAACTGATTTTTCAACAATATTGTAGGGATGAGTAATATTAGTAATAGTTTTTTCAGAATACCCAAGTTCTTCTCCTGCTTTTTGGATAGCTTTTTGAATGTGGGTAAACATTGTCTCTGTATTGTGTGTCATACCTCTAGTATATACCTCGCAAAATTTTTAACAAAAAACTACTATATACCTAGGTATATAGTAGTGATAATAATGTTACTGAAACGCAACAATATCAGGATCTCTTGGGGTAGCTGATGTAGATTTTTTATCCTCATACTTAGGCCCCAAACTTAAATCTCTTTTTCTAAATCTTTCATTTGTTTCGCAATTTAAAGATGGAAGAGATTCAATCATATTTATTAAACTTTCACCAAACATAACTTTTATTTTTTTCATTATGTAATAAAAAAAATAAAAAAGCAATTATAAAAGCTCTTTCACTTCTTTTTCTATCTTTTTTGAAAGTGTCATAGATAAATTATATTTATTTTTATAATCATCTGCTGTGATACCTGCAAGCTGTTTTACTAAAATAATTCCTTCCTGCGAAAAGACTTTTAGAGCTTTTTTTGTAATAGAAGGAATAATAGTCACTGGATAGAGATTTTTTTCGTATACAATCTTTTTCAAATTAATATATTTTGGATAATCCCAACCCATAAGCTGAACATCACGATGTGCAACGTAATTAATTGCGGCATCGGTAAAGCGTGTATTAGTTACCACCCACATGTAGTATTCCCGCGGGTCATTGTTTTTTTGTGCTTGCCTTCGAATATCACCCAGGCGAGCGTCAGCATACATCACCTGGTTGATATGTGTCTTGGCATGATAATCATTTCGATATTTTGCCTCAACAATACATATTACGTTTCCTTTTTCTGCCCACACATCAATTTCATGGACAACCCCCTCGCCTTCTGCATAAACGTTACTGGTTACCTCCCATCCATTACTTTCAAACAAGGCCGCAACATATTGCTCAAAAATAAATCCCGAAGGGCCAAGCGCCCCGAGACCACGCTCAAGAGCATAGAGAGCTGCCATATGTGGATCAGAATCATGAAGGTATTTTCTTGTTGTTTTAAAAATCTCGTCCGTAGATTCCCCTGATTCGATGCTGGCATCAACAATCTGACATACCTGATTAGCCAGATCTTCATCGGCACCAACGTGCACCATGGAGTTGCATAATTTTTCAACCTGAAACAACTCTTCGACCCCATCTTTTTTTATCACCTTACGTTTGTGATGCTTTCCCATTGAGATAGTATATCAGATATTGAACTGAATTCCGTGTGGTATACTCGCTCTATGCAAAATAGAAAAACACTGGAAGAAATTACAAAAACATGTATTGCTGACAACCCCACATTGGTGGATTCACGTATGTGTATTATTGACGCTGAATTGAGACGGGGATTTGAAATGATGAATGACCACCCTCGTTCTGTGAGTATTTTTGGATCAGCGCGACTTTTACCTGAAACAGATTACTATAAACGCACCGAGGCACTTGCTAAAAAAATTGCAAACATGAACTATACCGTTGTAACAGGTGGAGGTCATGGGATTATGGGGGCTGCTAATAAGGGTGCCTTTGAAGCTGAGCATGGGGCTTCGGTGGGAATCAATATTGAATTACCATTTGAGCAAACCCTAAACCCATCTCTTGATGACTCTATTGAGTTTCATCATTTCTTTTCCCGAAAAGTAATTTTGGCATATTCTGCAGAAGCCTATATTTACTGCCCAGGAGGATTTGGAACACTTGATGAATTTTTTGAAGTTCTTACCTTAATGCAAACAAAAAAAATCCCTAAAACTCCAATTATTCTGTATGGTTCAGAATTTTGGCAACCTCTTGAAGACTACTTTAAAACAATCCTTCTTAAGTCAGAATTAGAAACGATTAGCAGAGAAGATCTTGATCTCTATACCATCACTGATGATGACGAGGAAGTACTTCGCATTATCAAAGAAGCAGAAGTACGAACAGACATTTCATCAACTCACCACTTAGGATCAGAAAAAAGTGATACCAAAAAAAATACCGTTTAGGTATTTTTTTACTTATTTTTAAGTGAATCGCGAATCTCTGCCAAAAGCTCAACCTCTGTTGGACCTTTTGGTTCATCTGCTTTTGTTTCGGGTTCTTGTTTTCTCTTTAAGTGATTAACCCCTTTAACCAAAAAGAATACTGCCCAAGCAACAATCAAGAATGCAATAACCGCATTAATAAATTGTCCGTATGCCAACACCGAAGCTCCAGCTTCACGTGCTAGTTCTACAGAAGTAAAATCTTCACCTGTTCCTTTTAAAATAATAAATAGATTTGAAAAATCTGGAATATCAAAAATCCCTGAAACAAGTGGCATGATCACATCATCCACAAGAGATTTTACGATTGTTCCAAATGCCCCACCAATAATAATACCAACAGCCATATCTATCATATTCCCCTTGACTGCAAATTCTTTAAATTCTTTTAACATAACAATATATAGTATGAATAAAAATTTAATGTCCGTCTAGCTTATTCTGCCAAGATATGGATATCGTAATCGTTTGTATACCGACTCCCCAGGTAAAAATGGATAGACCTCGGTTATCGGATGTGTGTTTGGGTTTCTGTGTGTACCAAGTTTTTTAGGTGTAATCATAGAACTCGCATGAACCACAAGAGGTTTGCCAAATTTATCATTAAGATAATCAACAGCGGTAAGTACTTTTTCATAATGCTTGTCCTGCTCAACATTTCCAAAGATATCTGTTTGAATTATTGATTGCTCGTGCAAACCCGAGATCGTTACTGAAACATAACGATAAGCTTCGCCAGACTTACGACATTCATCAAAAATAATTCGCGCATATTCCAATAAAACATTAAAATCGCGCATTTTCCTAGGCAATTTAAGTTTACTGCCAACAGAACTTCGGTCGGTTCTACGCAAAGAAATATAAAGAGTCGTTCCGCACAGATTCTGATTACGTAGCTTCCTTGTTAAGTGTTCTAAATTAAGTGTTACTTGACCAAATACCTCCTCATGATTAGTGGTTACCTTAAATGACCGAGAACGATTCATACTTTTCTGAGGTTCATTCAAAAGAATTCTTGTAGAAGGAAAACCTTGTAATTGATTATAAATATCTGTAACAGTAATTGAAAAATTACGTGCGATTCGCGGGTACTCCACCAAAAACTGACCAACCGTATGTACCCCTAAACCTCGAACCCTCTCACACAGCCGTTTGCCCAAGCCTGGCACCCTTTCAATAGGTAGAGAATAGTAATTCTCTGTATTTTCTGGGTTAAGAATAGTAATGCCATGTGGTTTGTTCATTCCTGAGGCCATTTTTGCCAAAAGTGCTGATGAAGAGATGCCAAACGAAAAACTACAGTCGAGTTTGAGTTGTAACTCATTTTGCAATTCTGTAGCAAGATTTTTTGCCTCATCAAATGAATTAACAAGTGTTGTAATGCACGCAGAACATTCATCAATACTTTTACGAGCAATATCAGGTATATACTTACCAATAATATTGAGCATTCTATTTGAGAAAATTCGGTACATATAATAATCAGAGGCTACCATCTGCACCTCTGGAAATTCTTCCCGAATAATATGAATAGGGAGCGCTCTTTTAACTCCAAGAGCCTTGGCCTCATAACTTAAAGCAACACCAATACTGCCATCACGTCCTGCAACGACGGGCTTTCCTTTCAATTCCCGATGAAGACATTGTTCAACAGATGCAAAAAAGGCATCAGCATCAATATGAATATATATTTCTTTTTTCTTATTCATATCGTCGTACTACGCCTACCACTTTTGCATGCACAGTCATGTATTCTTTTGGATAGATATCAGTAAAGTCTGGATTAGCTGCCTGCAAATATTCTTTACCATCTTTTTTTGCAAAATATTTCATTGTCCAGTCCCCGTCAACCTCAGCAATAACAATATTTCCTGGTTTAAATTGATGAGTTCTCTCTACCACCACGTAATCTCCCTTATGAATTCCTGCCTCAATCATAGAATCACCCTCAACTTCAAGGATATATGTCGCGTCTTGATCACGCACGACCCATTCATCTAAAGATATTGATTGATGAAACACTTCTTCACCAAGACTTGGAAACCCTGCCTGAACAGAACCTAAAATAGGAAGACCATGATTATCATCTACCAACGATAAAAATCCCTTATCGTCTTTGATTATTTTTTTCTGTTCAATAAATTTCTCAATTAATCGATAAGCTGAGTTTTTAGAGGCGTAGCCATATAACCGAGCAATCTCCTGATAGCTGGGCATGCGTTTATGTTTCGTAATAAAATTTTTAATGGCGGTAATTTCTTTTTTCATAACTTTAGTATAATAGAACGTTCGTTCTACACAAGAAAGAAAAACAAAAAGCTCAGTTTTAAAATAAGAATATTAAAAACCCTGCATAGGGGGTTTTTAATAATTTGCTTTTATACTACTTTACTTAAGAGATTCATGCAAAATGGGATGTGGCTTGTCTATACCTAATTTCCCAACCCCAAGAATAAATACAACGGAAAGTGTACCAAACAAGGTTACGTGTGAGATCACATCTTCACCAAAGTAAAAGAACGATAGTGATAAAATAATAAGAGCAGCTACTGCAGCGAGTCGTGTTTTCCAACCAACAATAAGCATAACGCCCACAACAAGCTCAATAATACCAGCCGAGAATGCCCACATCATCGCTGAAACAGGGATAACATCTATGAGTGCAGTATTTTCTGCAACCAGGGCAGCGAGATGAGGGGTGAGTATTTTCTCAACAATTGCAAGATACACCATTGCTATTCCAATACCTATTCGCAGTATCGTAGGTAGATACGTTCGCAACTGTTTTATATGGAGGTAATCTGGAATACCGGTAATATCATCGACTCCTGGCCGCCGACTATCGAGTACAAAAAGTGAGATAATCAATGCCAAGATATCAAATGAACCAATCAAGTAAGGGTCTTGGAATAATGCATACACAAATAGCACAAGAGCTGCGACAGCAGAAAAGCTAGTCATAAATCCTGCCATTAGAAAGAATCCGGTAATAAGCTGAATAAGATTCATCCAGACAAGCGGAGTCTCTAGTACAGGAGAAATTAAGAACCCACTAGTAGCACCTCCGATTAAAATAATACCAAGAGAAAGTCGGGTAATCCATGGAACGAATGATTTATATGATTCACCCACCTGTGCCATATGATCAGTCCATTTATGAAAAAAGTTATTATGACTGAGAAACCAATACATTCCAATCACTACAATGAGTGTTACAAGAATCATGATGACGTAGGTAGGTTCACGAAGTGGTGATAGAAAAGCCACATAATCTACATAAGAAAATGTTTCTTGTTCTGTTTCAGTGGCAATATAGCGAACATGTGCAAAAGCATTTCTTAAGGGAGCAAATAAGGTAGTAAGTATTAGAATTTTTTTCATATCAATTAACATTCAAATGATTTACTTAGTGAACAACCAGATTCACTAAGGCCACTAAGATTATTGTAGGAACCCGGTTCGCTACCTGAGTAAACGTAGTCTTCAACATCGGTAATCTCCCATTCATGAGGGTAGTTCCACATATTCCAGTCGTACCGCCACTCATTCCAACCGATACCAAGCTCTTTTACGTAGATACCATAGTTCGTCAACATATTGGCTATTTTTCTTCCTGACATGCACGAAGAACTATAACAATAAATAATAATTTTTTTCTTAGGATTATTCCTAATAAGCTCTTGGAATTCAGCAACAATACGGTCTTCTTCATCATAGGCGGAGGTATCTGGATCACGATACACAGGAATATTCACAGCCCCTACAATATGTTCTTGCTCATACTCCTGGGCCGACCGAACATCCACGAGGATAAAATCATTTTTTTGTTGTTGAATGGCTTTTCGCATGCCGTGAGGTGATTCAAGGGTAGCTACCTCACTGCGATAATATTGTTGCCGAAGGCTGCTTTCTTGTTGCTGCGTAAAATGATAAATTCCGACAGTCGTAACTGAGATCAAAAGTGCAGCTACAACTGAAGTAATGATGGGTATATATTTTTTCATATAATAATTTAATTAGGTAATAAAACTGATAATCAAATTACGTGTTGTTTATATGACTACGAGGAAGTTGTACTATGCTAGGTGGACTCAAATCTTTAGCATAGTAATCTGAAAAATCAGTTCTTTTAGGAAAAATTGTTTCTTGAATTAATGAACTGAATTCAAAATCAATTACAGGCATCTCGATAGCGGATGAAATAACGTCTGTTTCCTGTTCTATTTCAATAGCAACATCTCCAACAGACACAATTATGCACGGGTTCGTATGAAGATTTTCTAATTCACATCGCTCAGAATTCGTATCAGAAGTTTGCACGTTCGTAGCAAAGACATTACTCACCAAAGCAACAGTAAAAAATAAGAGAGTTATTTTTTTGAATGATAACCATTTCACAAACTTATTATATCAAAAACCACTTTAGAATATAATTGAATTTAAATGATGGCCGTTTGGGATGATGTTCGAACTTTTATTCTTAATACCACCCTAAAAAGTAACCCATAATAGCTATCAAAATACCCACTATTATTTCGGCGATAAAAGACCTATACCAAGGTTCTTTTTTATTTTCTTTCATGTTCCCAATAATACCACACAGAATAAAGTGAGGGCATATGAAAAGTTTGTTGCTGGCCGTTTGGGATGATGTTCGAACTTTTATAATAATTAAGATGAGTTAAGTATATATAATCATTCTATCATCCACTTCTATTATTTTCTTATTA